>DAIMFE010000117.1:0-8549 GCA_036724805.1 Bacteroides sp. | reverse complement strand
TAATGGATATAGGTGTTATTTCAATAAGATATGCCCGGGCGTTGATAGCTTATGCTTGCGATGAAGGTGTAGAAGATACGGTTTATCAGGAATTCAGACGGCTGGCCTGGAGCTTTATGAATTATCCCGAAATGCGATATACGCTCGATAACCCGATTCTTCCTTATAAAGATAAATTTGATTTGATATGTACGGCTGCCAATGGTGAAGAAGAATCAAGCCGTGAATTTAAGCATTTCATACATCTCGTATTGCGGCAGCACAGAGAATTTTATCTGCAATTTATGGTTTTCTCCTATATCAGTCTTTATCGCAAACGAAAACATATCGCGCAGGGAACGTTGGTAACAGCAGTGCCGATTGATGATGAAACCCGTAAAGGAATTAAAAAGATTGCAGGTTCGCATTTACATGCTAAAATGGAACTTATTACACTGGTAGATCCATCTATTGACGGAGGATTTGTTTTCGAGGTGAATGATTTTCGATTGGATGCCAGTATAGCAACTCAATTGAAGAAAGTTAAACAACAGTTTATAGAGAAAAATAAGAGAATCGTTTGATCTACAATTTGGCGATTTATCTAACAGGTACAGATTGCATGGTAAATTGTAAATTGTCTAATAGTAAATATATTTATGCCAAATCAAATCAAAGTAAGTGAGGTTTCAGAGGTGTTGCGTAGGCAATTGGCAGGTATTGATTCCCGCATTCAACTGGACGAAATAGGATATGTGCTACAGGTTAGCGATGGAGTAGCCCGAATTTACGGACTCAAGAATGCTGAAGCTAACGAGTTGCTTGAATTTGACAATGGAATTAAAGCAATCGTTATGAATCTTGAAGAAGATAATGTTGGCGCGGTGCTTTTAGGACCAACCGATAAAATTAAAGAAGGTTATATTGTAAAACGAACCAAACATATTGCCTCTATTAATGTGGGCGAAACTATGTTGGGACGCGTAATCGACCCATTGGGCGAACCCTTAGATGGAAAAGGAGCCATTCGAGGGGAATTATTCGAAATGCCTTTGGAGCGTAAAGCGCCAGGAGTAATTTACAGACAACCGGTAAATGAGCCTTTGCAAACCGGAATAAAAGCCATTGATGCCATGATTCCGATAGGTCGCGGTCAACGCGAATTATTGATTGGAGACAGGCAGACAGGAAAAACAGCGATTGCTATTGATACCATAATAAATCAACGGGCTAATTTTGAAGCAGGTAACCCGGTTTACTGTATCTATGTTGCTGTGGGACAGAAAGCATCTACAGTTGCGTCTTTAGTTAATACTTTAAGAAAGTATGGCGCTATGGATTATACTGTAGTTATTGCAGCCACAGCAGGAGAACCTGCAGCTTTGCAATATTATGCTCCTTTTGCAGGAGCGGCGATTGGTGAATATTTTCGTGATACCGGTAGACATGCTTTAGTGGTTTACGATGATTTATCTAAACAGGCGGTTGCTTATCGGGAAGTCTCTCTTATTCTTCGCAGACCTTCCGGCCGTGAAGCATATCCCGGGGATATTTTCTACCTTCACTCCAGACTTCTCGAGCGTGCAGCGAAAATAATCAACCAACAGGAGGTAGCGGCTCAAATGAATGATTTGCCCGAAAGTTTAAAAGGAAAAGTAAAAGGCGGAGGTTCATTAACAGCATTGCCAATCATTGAAACTCAGGCAGGAGATGTATCAGCTTATATACCAACCAATGTGATTTCAATTACCGATGGACAGATATTTTTAGATATCGACTTATTTAATGAAGGTGATCGCCCTGCCATTAATGTGGGTATTTCTGTTTCTCGTGTAGGTGGTAATGCGCAATTGAAGGCAATGAAAAAAGTAGCTGGTACATTAAAAATGGATCAAGCCCAGTTTAGAGAGCTGGAAGCATTTTCGAAATTTAGCAGTGATATGGATGCTGTTTCGGCCATAGCCATAGATAAAGGGAAAAAAAACACACGTCTTTTAATTCAACCTCAATATTCTCCGATACCTGTAGAAAAACAAATAGCTGTATTGTATTGTGGAACACATGGGTTATTAAAGGATGTACCTCTGGATAAAGTATCCGAATTCGAAAAAACTTTCCTGAAAGCACTAGAGCTAAATCACCAAACAGATGTTCTGGATCTTTTGAAAACAGGAGAATATGATAAAACGATTGCTAAAGCAATTGAAGAAACAGCTGCCAAGGCCGTAAAACTAATTAATAGTTGAAATTAAAGAGCCATGTCATTAAAAGAGATTAAATCCAGAATTAACTCCGTAAAAAGTACACGTAAGATTACTTCTGCTATGCGAATGGTAGCCTCCGCAAAGCTTCATAGGGCACAAAGAGCTATCGAGAGCATGTTGCCCTATCAGCAAAAGATGGATGAGATATTAACGCGCTTTCTTCGTAGTTATAATGATGAAATTCAATCTGTATATGTAACAGAGCGGCCGATACAACGCGTTGCGTTGGTTGTTTTTTCTTCTAATACATCACTGGCGGGTGGATTTAATGCAAATGTTGTAAAATCATTATTTCACACAGTCGAAGAATACGCTTCTTTAGGAAAAGACAATATATTAGTTTATCCGATAGGGAAGAAGGTTGAAGAAGAAGCCCGTAAAAAAGGATGTAACTCTCGGGGAAGTTACCAACAAATGGCCGATAAACCTTCTTATGCTGCAGCTGTTCAATTGGCAGAGGAATTGATGGAACTTTATAAAAGCGGCAAAGTTGATAAGATTGAATTTCTTTTTTATCATTTTAAATCCGTTGGTTCCCAAGAATTAATCAAAACTCAATATCTTCCTATATTACTGAATAAACCGGATATTAAAAATGATAAAACAGCTTCCAATATTGATTATATTGTGGAGCCTTCGGTACAAGAATTTATATCGAATTTATTACCACAAGTTCTCGAACTTACTTTATATACCGCCTTACTTGATTCAAATGCATCCGAGCATGCTGCCAGAGCCATGGCTATGCAAACAGCTACCGATAATGCAAATGAATTAATTGATGATCTCACCCGCCAATATAATAAGTCGCGCCAGCAAGCAATTACTAACGAGCTGTTAGATATTGTTGGCGGAAGCATGCAGTAATTGTTTTGCCCGGTTTGTACCCATCCAAATGCAACGTGCTGTTTACCCAAATGCAACGTGCATTTTCGAATTAGCAACGTGCTGTTGAGACAAATGCAACGTGCTGTTTGGAGAAATGCAACGTGCGTTTAGATTAGAATTAAGGCATAATCCATGTTTTAACATAGGAATATTAGTAAAAAAAACGATATAATACACTCAAAATTAATAATTAATAATCTAATATCTTAAGAAACAGTTATCTTTGCAGGATTATGTTTTCTAAATAACAACTAGGTATTATGGGATTTTTTAATTTCTTCTCTAAAGAAAAAAAAGAAACATTGGACAAAGGTCTGTCAAAAACGAAGGAGAGTGTTTTTGGTAAATTAACCCGTGCGGTGGCTGGAAAGTCAAAAGTAGACGATGAGGTGTTAGACGACCTTGAAGAAATATTAATAACTTCGGATGTGGGCGTAGAAACCACCCTAAATATAATTAAAAGAATAGAGAAAAGAGTTGCATCAGATAAATATATTAATACACAGGAATTGAATTCAATTCTTCGTAATGAAATTGCCGCGTTATTAACGGAAAATCATTCGGGTGATGTGGATGATTTTGATATTCCTCTTGAGAAAAAGCCGTATGTAATAATGGTAGTAGGAGTGAATGGCGTTGGTAAAACAACCACCATCGGTAAATTGGCATATCAATACAAAAAAGCAGGTAAATCGGTTTACCTGGGTGCGGCAGATACTTTTCGGGCAGCAGCTGTTGAACAGCTCGTTATCTGGGGAGAGCGGGTTGGCGTACCTGTGGTAAAACAAAAAATGGGATCCGATCCGGCTTCCGTTGCTTTCGATACATTAAGCTCGGCGGTAGCTAATAACGCCGATGTGGTAATCATTGATACAGCCGGCCGTTTGCATAATAAAGTAGGACTAATGAACGAGCTGACGAAAATTAAAAATGTAATGAAGAAAGTGATTCCGGATGCACCCAACGAAGTATTACTCGTACTAGATGGCTCTACCGGACAAAATGCTTTCGAACAAGCCAAACAATTTACGTTGGCTACAGAAGTTACAGCGATGGCAATCACCAAATTAGACGGAACTGCTAAAGGTGGTGTAGTGATTGGCATCTCCGATCAGTTTAAAATACCCGTTAAGTACATAGGTTTAGGCGAAGGAATGGAAGATTTACAGGTTTTTCGCAGAAAAGAATTTGTTGAATCTTTATTTGGAGAAAACTAATGGAGAGAAAAACGATAGATCTTATAACTCTCGGATGCTCTAAAAATCTTGTTGATTCCGAACAATTAATCCGACAACTTGAAGAAGTTGGATATAATGTTACCCACGATACAGAAAAACCACAGGGTGAAATTGCTGTAATTAATACATGCGGTTTTATTGGTGATGCAAAAGAAGAATCAATAAATATGATCCTTGAATTTGCACAAGCCAAAGAAGAGGGAGAACTTGAACAATTGTATGTAATGGGGTGTCTTTCTGAAAGATATCTAAAGGAATTATCTATAGAAATACCTCAGGTTGATAAATATTACGGGAAGTTTAACTGGAAAGAATTACTTAATGACTTAGGTAAATCCTATCATAAAGAATTGGAGCCAGAACGTACTTTAACAACTCCCAAACATTATGCTTACCTGAAAATATCAGAAGGGTGTGACAGAAAATGCTCGTACTGTGCCATACCAATAATCACAGGAAAGCATTTGTCGCGACCAATAGAAGAAATTCTCGATGAAGTAAGATATCTTGTTGCAACAGGAGTAAAGGAGTTTCAGGTCATAGCGCAGGAACTTACTTACTATGGGCTCGACCTGTATAAAAGGCAGATGCTTCCTGAACTTATTGAGCAAATGGCCGAGATTCCAGGGGTTGAATGGATTCGGTTACATTATGCCTATCCTGCTCATTTTCCTGCTGACTTGTTTCGTGTGATGCGTGAAAAGGAAAATGTTTGTAAATACATGGATATAGCTTTGCAACATATCAGTGATAATATGTTACAGATGATGCATCGACATGTTTCGAAAGAAGAAACATATCGTTTGATTGAGCAATTCAGACAAGAGGTGCCTGGGATCCATTTACGTACTACTTTAATGGTGGGACATCCGGGAGAAACAGAACAAGATTTTGAAGAATTGAAAGAATTTGTTCGTAAAGTTCGTTTCGATCGTATGGGGGCTTTTGCGTACTCGGAAGAAGAAGGAACTTATTCGGCTGAAAAATATAAAGATTCTATCCCAGAGGAAGTTAAGAAAGAACGGTTAGATGAATTAATGAGCATTCAGCAAGGAATAGCGGCCGAACTTAGCGCATCAAAAATAGGCAGTGAAATGAAAGTGATTATTGATCGGATTGAAGGTGAGTATTATATCGGTCGGTCGCAATTTGATTCTCCGGAAGTTGATCCTGAAATATTGATTGAGTGTAAGCAAAATAAACTAAACATTGGTGACTTTTGCCGAGTTTTGATAACGGATTCTGATGAATTCGACCTTTATAGTACTGTTATTTAACAAATAATTTGCTTATTTCTTTAATTATTACTAATATAGCGGCGTCATATAAAATATCAAACATTGAAAACAAAGGAATTTATATTGGAGCTTGCTTCGCGGTTAAATAAATCGCAGCAAGACACGACACAAATGCTTGAGGTTTTTGTTTCGGAAGTAGTTAAAGAATTAGAGGAAGGGAAATCTCTTAATATTCAGGAATTCGGCACATTCGAAATAAAAAAGAAAGCAGAGCGCATATCCGTGAATCCTACGACTCAACAACGTATGCTGGTACCTCCGAGGCTTGCTTTGGCCTTCCGACCTCATAATAAACTTAAAGAAAAGTTTAAATAATAAAGCATAAACATGGCAGAGGAAAAATTTAATGGCCAGAATTTAATCGAAATTCTGGTAAATAAATATGGCTTTAAAAAAGAAAGTGCCGAAGTTTTTCTCAAAGAATTCTTCCTTTTGATCGAAGATGGACTGGAGAAAGATGGTATCGTAAGGGTTAAAGGCTTAGGCACCTTCAAATTAATTGAAGTAAAAAGCCGTGAAAGCATCAATGTAAATACAGGAGAACGGTTTGAAATACAAGGACATACTAAAGTGTCTTTTTTACCTGAAACTGCATTACGGGATGCTATTAATAAACCTTTTGCTCATTTTGAAACAACTATATTGAAAGATAGAGTAACTTTCGGTTATATACAATTAGGCGAAATAGATTCTGATTTCAGCGATGACAGTGATATGGATGATCTTGACATGCCTGAACCTTTGGATGATGCTATCACAGAAGAGCCGGAAAACAAGAATATAATTGTTCCTCTAACAATTCCGGAATCTGCTATTAGCACCGAATCGGAAGAAATTTCAATACAGGAAGCTGTGGAAGATATAGACTCAGCATATGAAGTTATAAATAATCTAAATACAGAAAACGATATGACTACAGAAAACAAGAATGAATCAGAAGAAAAAAAAATCCCCGAACAGAATGTTGGTGAAAACCCACAAAAGAAGGATAAAGACACAAATGGAAGGGCTGTATTAATTGCTATATTATTGACTTTGTTAATATGCGGTGCGGCAATTTTTTTCTTTTTCTTTCCGGGTGGTAAATCAGGTATGCGGTATCCAGAAGAAAGAGGCACTACACCACCAGTTATAGTAATTGACACTGCTGCCATTGCTCAGGCAGAGCGGGATTCTATAGAAAATGCTCGAAAATTAGCAGAGCTGAAGCAAAAAGAAGAAGAAGACAAAAAGAGAAAAGAAGAAGAAGACAAGAAAAAAGAGGCTGAAGCAAAAAAAAATACCAGTAAAGCTGGTGGAAAAACAAGCACTACAGCTAATAAATCAAGAAAAGTGAATAAAACCAAGAGTACTACAAGAAAGAAAGAACTTACTGATAAAGAAATCATGGCGCTTCCTATAAAGCCCGATTTTAATAGTTATTCTATTATAGGTACCAAGGAATCTTATAAGGTTAAAGCGGGTGAAACTCTTACTATAATTGCATACAGAAAATTGGGATCAAAGGATTTATACCCCTATCTTGTGCAACATAATAAAAAAATAGTAAATCCCAATAGCGTACCTGCCGGAACAATTATCAATATTCCTACATTAAAAAAGAAATAATCTATTTCAGTTTTAAGAGTTGAGAGTTGAAAATTACCATGGTAATTTTCAACTCTTTTCTTTAATACAAAGAATCTTAGATCACCGTAATTCTTAACTTTTTACTCACAACTCTCAACTATAAAGATTTAGCATACTTTTTTAATAAAATTTAGTTGCTATGGTTAATTATAAACTGTAATTTTGGAATCATTTTTTATTTAAGGACATAAAACAATAAAACAAATACTATTTATGGCTGAATCAATTGATATCCGTGAACTAAACGAGAGGATTGAAAAGCAAAGTGCTTTCGTGATCAACCTTACCAAAGGTATGGATCAAATTATTGTTGGGCAGAAACATTTGGTAGAATCTCTTTTAATCGGATTATTGTCCGATGGTCATGTGCTGTTGGAAGGGGTGCCCGGCTTGGCGAAGACGCTTGCTATAAAGACTTTAGCATCTTTGATTGATGCAAAATTTAGTCGCGTTCAGTTTACGCCGGATTTACTCCCTGCCGATGTTATCGGTACAATGGTTTACAGTCAGAAGGATGAGGAATTCCTTGTAAATAAAGGACCTGTATTTGCAAACTTTGTATTAGCTGATGAAATTAATCGTGCTCCCGCCAAAGTACAGAGTGCTTTGTTGGAAGCGATGCAGGAAAGACAAGTAACCATAGGAAAAGAAACCTTCCCATTGCCTGAACCATTTCTTGTACTGGCAACCCAGAATCCGATTGAACAGGAAGGAACTTACCCACTCCCGGAAGCACAGGTAGACCGTTTCATGTTGAAGGTGGTTATTGATTATCCTAAACATGAAGAAGAAAAACTTATTATCCGCCAGAATATCTCAGGACAAAAATTTAATGTAACACCAATACTTCATGCCAGTGAAATTCTTGAAGCACGAAAAGTTGTTCGCGAAGTTTATCTGGATGAAAAGATTGAGCGTTATATCGTTGATATTGTATTTGCAACCAGATTTCCGGATAAATACGGCATGAAGGAATTGCAGGATATGATTGGCTTTGGTGGTTCACCTCGTGCATCTATCAATCTTGCTCTTGCTGCCCGTGCTTATGCATTTATTAAACGCAGAGGTTATGTAATTCCGGAAGATGTTAGAGCTATTGCACATGATGTATTACGCCACCGTATCGGATTAACTTACGAAGCGGAAGCCAGCAACATGACTTCCGATGAAATCGTAAGCAAGATACTGAATAAAGTTGAAGTACCCTAAGAAGTATAGAAGTGAGGTAGAGTGAGGTAAAAACCTCACTCTAC
>DAIMFE010000116.1:0-8610 GCA_036724805.1 Bacteroides sp. | reverse complement strand
TTCTTTACCGAAAATAGATAATTGATTGAATTGAATAGGTGGTTCATAGTTTTGCGGGGTATATTCGTTTTCTACGATAGAGATATAACCGTTAACTCCACCAAAGAAAAGTATATTCGTATCCGGGTCTTTAAAACCGGCGCCATCACTAAATTCGGAAACTTCAAATTCATTTTGAAGTTTATATGTACGGAAAGTTCTCCGTTCCGTATTAAATTCAACAATTCCCTGATTGGTGCTCAACCAGAGGTTATCCCGCTTATCTGCCAGCATTCCATGAATTGTATTATTGAGCAATCCGTTACTTTCGTTGAATACGGTTTGGGTGCTATCAGCCAGATGAGCAAGTCCGTAACTTGTACCAAACCAATAATCGTTATTTGTTTTAACTATGGCGAAGATATCATTTAGGGTTTGGTTGGTTTCATTCTGATCGAAATTAAAGTTTTGCATGTTGTGGGTTATGCTATTTATTTTATAAGCTCCATACCCCCGGTTGCCAAACCAAATGATTGAATCGTTCTCCTGATAGGCTGTAAAGAAATAATTAGTAGATACTTTGGTATTGTCATTTGCGATACGCTCAGCCTTAGATATTACGGGTTCATCGGCAGAGCCCGATAAGCTAGCTTTAACAATCCCCTCTCCTACCGTTGCCACCCATAAAGTAGAATCGTTAATTTCACAAATGGCATGTACATATCTTACTGTTTTTCCATCCGCTATAAAATCAAGGCTCTTTATCTTCTTATCTTTATACGAATAATAATTTACCCCCAATTCTGTTCCTATCCATAGAATATTCTTCACACTTTTGGCAAACGCGTAAACAGAATTATCTTTCAATTTACTGTTTGAGGATAAAAGATGTTCTTTTCTTTCTCCCAAATTAGTAAGAACATTGTAGTTTTCTGTTCGGATAATTCCATCTCCTTTAGTACCGATCCACAAGGTTCTATCATCATCGATAAATAATGCCCGTACCGGATTGCTTATTGGATACTCCGGTGAAGGGAATAATGTAGATTTAATTGTATACTGATTCACATAATACATAAACACTCCCTGACCATCCGTACCCACCCAGATAATGTCTTGAAAACGATCTTTCTTTAAGCAGAAAATACCCGATTTTATATCAATCTCGCTCACAAAAAAGCGGGTTTTGAGTTGGGTGCTTTGCAAACGGATAAGACCACTACTTTTAAAACCAATAAAATAATCATCGTAATACTTCAGTATTGAAGAAATTTCTCCCTTCTCTAAAACTTCTTTCCGGATGTTTTCAATACAAACTTCCTTCCCTGAATTTGCATTATATTCATATAAATCATGGATAGAGTCGATGAAGTAGAAAACATTTTGATCAAAAGTACAATACAGGATGCTTTCTTTATGTTCGTACCGGTCTTTTAACTCCATATCTACAACATCGCTTTCGTGTTTTAAAGTATAAATCCGAAATTCACCACTTCCGGAAACGAGCCAAAGTTTGCCCTCCATATCAATAGCGGCTTCCTTCATATTATTATATACAAAATCTTCTATAAAGATGCGGCGAAATGTTTCATCGGATGGTTCGTAGTAATACAGGTAATTATCTTCATTTATAATATAAACCTTGTTATCCCGGCTTTTAATCAGTTTATATTCACCTTTAAACTCTTTGTAAGAGTGTATGGTTCTCTTTCTGCTGTCAAATCTATCAA
Source organism: Bacteroides sp. (assembly GCA_036724805.1). Classification (GTDB taxonomy): domain Bacteria; phylum Bacteroidota; class Bacteroidia; order Bacteroidales; family Bacteroidaceae; genus Bacteroides. The sequence continues at coordinate 6,901 of DAIMFE010000116.1, read as the reverse complement.
GTCCGTAATTGGTTTTAACCCATAAAACATTATTATCTGCTTCAATTATTTCGCCGATTATATTCCCTGAAAGCTTATTCTTTTCACCATTTTTACTATCAATATTGTTCTGGCTATTGGTATATATCTTAAAATTAACCCCATTAAAGGTGTTTAATCCTTCGCATGTACCAAACCACATGATTCCGTCCTTATCTTGGTACATAGACAAAATAGCGCTATTGGAAAGTCCGTTTTTGCTCGAGTATTGCCTCAAATTGTATCCATTTGCTGCCATACTAACTAATAAAAGAAGTAAAATCCACAAGAATCTCATCTGCGAGAAATGTTTCTTCATGTATTCATATTTTGTGTTAACGACAAAAGTAAGGAAAATAATCGGATAAATGAGCTATTTATTAAGGTACGATTTTCTGCCAAAAGAGTATCACAATTGCTATAACGTACTTATACGTTTTGTTTTTGTACCTCTGCTCTTATTTTTTTATAATAGTTTTGCCTTCATTAACTCTCTACATGAAAGCCAATTTATCTACAAGTGAAATCAAGATAAAAACCAATGGACTATTAATCGGGTTATTATTGTTATTTTTAGTTGGATGCAATACATAAAAAATAAGAAGAAATGGCTATTGAGTCAGGCGGCAATGGTAGAGATGTATGCGCGTCTTGCCACAAGTAAAAATAAACTAAATTAATTTTTAACCATGAAAAGAAGAACTCTGGGTTTATACATTGCTACAACTTTGATCTGTGCAGGCGCACAAGCAAACAACTCGATATCAACCCTACCCAAAGATAACACCAATGTGGTAAACTACGCGCTGGAAAAAGAAGTTTATACGAGTAACCGCCCGGAGAAAAAGGATCGCCTATTTACTTCAAAAGCCGTAGAAGATGAAATTATCCGGGTAACTAAGCTACTCACCAATCAGAAGCTTGCCTGGATGTTCGAAAATTGTTTTCCTAACACCCTTGATACCACTGTTCGATACTACAAAACAGACGGCAAAGATGATACGGTAGTTTATACAGGAGATATCCACGCAATGTGGCTACGTGATTCGGGTGCACAAGTTTGGCCTTATCTTAAACTGGCCCATAAAGATCCTCAACTTAAGGCAATGTTGGCAGGAGTAGTTCGCCGACATTTCAAATGCATTATTATAGATCCATATGCCAATGCTTTCCTCGACCCACACGATCCTAATCCGGATCATCAATGGATGAAAGATCAAACAAACATGAAGTTTGAATTGCATGAGCGCAAATGGGAAATCGACTCATTGTGTTATTCACTGCGATTGGCTTATGAGTACTGGAAAGTTACAGGAGACACCAGTGTTTTTGACTTTGAGTGGCTACAGGCTATTGAACTGGTGCTTAAAACATTTAAAGAGCAACAGCGCAAAGAAAATGTTGGCCCTTACAAATTTTTACGTGTAACCGATCGCGCGCTAGACACCTTGAATAATAATGGATTGGGAGCTCCGGTTAATCCTGTAGGGCTAATTGTTTCCTGCTTCCGCCCATCTGATGATGCAACCACATTGCAATTTCTCGTACCTTCCAACTTCTTCGCTGTATCTTCTTTACGCAAAGCTGCCGAAATCCTTACTGAGGTAAACAATAACGCAGATCTTGCTAAAAAATGTACAGATTTGGCAATGGAAGTAGAAACCGCGTTAAAGAAATATGCCATTAATAACCATCCTAAATATGGTAAAATATATGCTTTCGAAGTAGATGGTTTTGGTAATCAACTTTTAATGGACGATGCAAATGTGCCCAGCCTGTTGGCCATGCCTTATCTGGGAGATATAAGCGTAAACGATCCTATCTATCAAAATACCCGCCGTTTTGTATGGAGCCAGGACAACCCCTACTTCTTTAAAGGAAAAGCAGGCGAAGGGATTGGCGGTCCGCACATTGGATACAATATGGTTTGGCCCATGAGCATTATGATGAAGGCATTTACCAGCCGGAACGATGAAGAAATAAAAACTTGTATTAAAATGCTGATGGATACGGATGCCGGAACAGGATTTATGCACGAATCTTTCCACAAAGATGACCCTAAGAACTTTACCCGCTCCTGGTTTGCCTGGCAAAACACATTGTTTGGCGAGTTGATATTGAAACTCATTAATGATGGAAAACTCGAATTATTAAACAGTATAAATTAAACAACCATTGAAGTGTCTTTCACAAATTAATTCCAACAGATACCATAAAACTATATATTGATTCTTTGATAACGCACGACACTTCAGAATCCCACGAGGGATAGAGCCCCGGATATCGATAACATCCGGGGTTATTGATGAATCTTAATTAGTATAGGCTCTTACGCTTATCCATGCCCACACAACCTCTGTGTTGTACCGATACAACGCAGGCGTTCTGCCGGTACGATGTAGGTGTACAGGTACAACGTTGCATTTTCTCAAATGCAACGTGCTGTTGAGACAAATGCAACGTGCATTTTAGAATTAGCAACGTGCTGTTGAGGCAAATGCAACGCGCATTTGGGAGAAATGCACGTTACTGTGTGAACATTTTGAGATAATAGAACCCCGGATATCGACAACGCCTGGAGCGGTTAATAAATATTAACGAATTATGAGGTTATTCTATTCTACTCATTACAAACAAAATACAAAGCAAAACAGAGAGTAACGAACACTCTGCCAGCTAATTTACCACACGCTGTATACTTTTGTTTTTTATAAGAAGTTTATTTAAATAAATAGCCATTAACAACTTCTATGGAAAAAACGTTAAGGTATGAGCTATGTATCGCAAAAAAGTACGATATTTGCAGCATGTTTCAGATGGAAGTTACCATACTTGATTTATTGGTAAAGGGCTTCGTTATTGGTGTGGTGGTCTCTGCCCCGATGGGACCGGTAGGAGTTCTATGTATTCAACGTACCTTAAATAAAGGGCGTTGGTATGGGTTCGTTACAGGTCTCGGAGCTTCTTTGAGCGATATTATTTATGCCCTGATAACAGGATATGGCATGAGTTTTGTTTCCGGTTTTATCACCACAAATAAATTATACCTACAACTTTTGGGCAGTGCTATGCTGTTAATATTTGGCTATTATACATTTAGAAGTAATCCTGTAAAAGCCATTCGTCCCATATCTGCCAGTAAAGGCACCTACCTACAGAATTTCGTTACCGCTTTCTTCGTCACTCTCTCCAATCCGCTTATCATATTTCTCTTTATAGGATTATTTACCCGCTTCACTTTTATAGAGCCTGGAATTATGTTGGGCGAACAGATCTTTGGATATTTTTCAATATTCTTAGGAGCAATAACATGGTGGTTTGGAATAACCTATTTTGTTGACAAAGTGCGAACTCGTTTCAATTTGCGTGGGCTGTGGATGATTAATCGTATAATTGGTGGAATAGTAATAGTAGTGGCTTTGGTAGGATTTATATCCACTCTTATCGGGAAATCGTGGTTTGAGATTACTTAAGTATAAGATCATTAATTAAAACTCAAATGTATATTGCGCAACAATTAAAGGAAAAAAACATTGCTGAATATCTGATATATATGTGGCAGATAGAAGATTTAATTCGAGCCAACGATTTGGATATCAATAAAATAAAAGGAAACATCATATTCCAATACACCCAGCTGTCCGAAAAAGAAAGCAGCAATTTAATTAACTGGTACGAGAATATCATACTGATGATGCGCGAAGAAAATGTTATCGGAAAAGGGCACCTGCAAATAAATAAAAATGTTATTATCAATTTAACCGAATTACATGGGGCATTATTGAAATCTCCAAAATTTCCTTTCTATCATGGTGCATATTACAAAGCCTTGCCATTTATCGTTGAACTAAGAAGTAAAAACGAAAATAAAGATGAGCTTGAACTGGAAACCTGCTTTGAGGCTTTATATGGTTCGATGTTGCTAAGGTTGCAGAAGAAAACAATCAGTACGGAAACAACTAAAGCACTCGATACTATTAGTAACCTACTATCTATGTTGGCCAATTATTATGATAAAGAAAGAAAAGGCGAATTGGAGCTAAATGAATCATAGGATAACTTTAAAACTCAAAATATGAACATCTTAATTACTGGAGCGAACGGACAACTTGGAAATGAAATGCGCGCGCTGGCTGCTAATCACACCAGCCATACTTATTTCTTTACTGATGTAGACGAACTGGATATCTGCAACGAAAGTGCTGTAAACGCTTTCTTTGAAAAGAATTCGATTAACATAATTGTGAATTGTGCAGCTTATACAGCCGTAGACGCAGCCGAAGACAATGAAGAATTAAGTAATAAATTAAATAATACCGCCCCGGGTTATCTGGCAAAAGCGGCTCAAAAGAACGGGGCTTCATTTATTCATATTTCAACAGATTATGTTTTCGATGGCACCAACCACATCCCATACACCGAAGATCAGCCAACTTGTCCGGCCTCAGTTTATGGATCGACCAAACTTGCCGGCGAAAAGAATGTGATGGCGAATTGTGACAGAGTAGCCGTAATCCGCACTGCATGGCTCTATTCTACTTTTGGTAATAATTTCGTAAAAACCATGATACGTTTAGGTCGAGAACGCAGTACATTGGGAGTTATATTCGATCAGGTAGGAACTCCAACTTATGCTCATGACCTGGCAAAAACTATCTATGCCATGATTGAAACAGGGGTTGCAAGAGGTATTTATCATTTCAGTAATGAAGGAGTATGTTCTTGGTACGATTTTACCATTGCTATTCATCACTTTGCGGGAATCAAAAACTGTAAAGTGAAACCTATACACACTGCTGATTATCCTACTAAAGCAGCACGTCCGCATTATTCGGTACTAGATAAAACTAAAATAAAAAAGATATATAATATTGAAATCCCACATTGGGAAGAAAGCCTTAAGCACTGTATTGCAGAGCTTAACAATCAACTTTCAATACTTAATTGAGCAAGCATGATTAACGAAATAGAAAGAAGACGGACCTTTGCTATCGTGTCTCATCCGGATGCGGGTAAGACTACTCTCACAGAAAAATTACTTCTCTTCGGTGGCCAGATACAAGTAGCCGGTGCGGTAAAAAGCAATAAAATAAAGAAAACCGCTACCAGCGACTGGATGGAGATTGAGAAACAACGTGGTATCTCGGTTACCACATCTGTTATGGAGTTCGATTATGGAGATTATAAAGTAAACATCCTCGACACTCCCGGTCATCAGGACTTTGCGGAAGATACTTTCCGCACCTTAACCGCGGTAGACAGTGTAATTATTGTAGTGGATAGTGCTAAAGGGGTTGAAACTCAAACCCGCAAACTAATGGAAGTTTGCCGCATGCGAAAGACACCGGTTATTGTCTTCGTTAATAAGATGGACCGCGAAGGACGCGATCCGTTTGATCTTCTGGATGAACTGGAAGAAGAACTCAAAATATCCGTACGCCCGCTTTCATGGCCCATCGAACAAGGTATCCGTTTTAAAGGAGTATATAATATATATGAAAGAAAGCTGGATTTGTATCAACCCTCTAAGCAAGTTGTTACAGAAAAGATTGAGCTGGATTTAAACAGTGCCGAACTGGAAAATCAGGTTGGCAAGAGTGAAGCAGAAAAACTGCGTGCCGATCTGGAACTTGTAGAAGTTTATCCCGAATTTGTTGTAGAAGATTACCTGGCGGGTGAATTAGCTCCGGTATTCTTTGGATCAGCGTTAAACAATTTTGGTGTAAAAGAGCTTCTGGACTGCTTTGTTGAAATAGCTCCAAACCCTCGTCCTGTTGTAGCAGAAGAAAGAATTGTGAATCCTGATGAGCCGAAGTTTACAGGTTTCATATTCAAGATAACAGCTAACATTGACCCTAACCACCGTTCTTGTGTGGCTTTCTGTAAGGTATGTTCGGGTAAGTTTGTCCGCAACGCACCTTATCTCCATATTCGTCATAACAAAACGATTCGTTTCTCCTCTCCTACTCAATTCATGGCTCAACGTAAAACAACGGTAAATGAAGCATGGGCAGGAGATATAATCGGTTTACCAGATAACGGCGGCACCTTTAAAATTGGTGATACCTTAACTGAAGGCGAATTGCTTCATTACAAAGGTTTACCCAGTTTCTCGCCCGAAATGTTTAAATATATTGAGAATGCTGATCCGATGAAACAGAAGCAATTGGCTAAAGGTATCGATCAATTAATGGACGAAGGTGTAGCACAGCTATTTACCAATCAATACAATAACCGTAAGATTATTGGTACGGTTGGTCAGCTGCAATTTGAAGTAATCCAGTATAGATTATTACATGAGTATAACGCTTCCTGCCGTTGGGAACCGTTAAGTTTATACAAAGCTTGTTGGATTGAGAGTGATGACCCGGAAGAACTGGAAGCATTCAAAAAGCGCAAATACCAGTATATAGCCAAAGACCGTGAAGGACGGGATGTGTTTCTGGCAGATAGTGGCTATGTGTTGCAAATGGCTCAAATAGACTTTAAGAATATTAGATTCCACTTTACGAGTGAGTTTTAATAATGGGAGGCATCCCTGCAAGAATCATTAGGCGGGTTAATCTACGCCTATATGAAGAAGCATGATTTCTGGGCAAATATAAAGGCAGAGAAACCAGACACGCCTGATATAAAAGCCTACTTAAAGGTGTTTTATCGCCGGGAGATAGCAGAATACCGGGGAAATATCGCTTTGAAGAGATTAAAGCGATGGGAGCTTTCTACCGACAAAGAATTTGTTGTCAGAATCCGTGCACAACGAGAAGAAAACGGATTACAATTTTTGAACATTATGGCTGAGTTTGCAAAGGTTGAAAAAATAGCTATATTGGGTTGCAGCGGACAGACTAATAATTATTCGGAATTTGGGAGTGGAAATGTT
>DAIMFE010000115.1:0-8724 GCA_036724805.1 Bacteroides sp. | reverse complement strand
TATCATGTATTTTTGCTATTATTTCTATCATATATTTTTAAAATAGTTAGTAGTTAGTAGTTAGTAGTTAGTAGGCATGCGGCTTAGCAATCTTTTAACTTTCAACTAATAAAAGTAAAGATAATAAAAGCAGACAATATTCGCAATTAATTAGTAATTACTAACTTTTAGCTACTAACTACTCTTTTAAAAAAACAAGCCATTAGTATATCCAAGCCATCTGAATACGGTTTCTCCCCATACAATAATCATAATCCATGCAATTATCATCATAGTTATACCAAATTTAAATGTGTCACTCCAGCTGTATTGATCGGTTGTGTATAATAGAGCAGCAGGTTTACTGTTGAAGGGTAAAACATATACGTGATTATTTAATAGTGCAACCGGAAATGCCAGACTTAGTACCGGGAAGCCAAATTGCTTTTCGATGCCCAACGCAATTGGAATAAATATGAGTGTACGCATTGTTTTCGATTGAAATATCAACGCGCTAAATAACATTAGGAAAGTAAGAATAAGGTATAGCATCCAGAAAGGAGTCGCTTCTGTTATCCCCAGATGGTTAAAAGATACATCTACCATCGTTCTCGGCAACCCGGTTGCATCCAGCCCAACGCCTAATGCGTATGCACCTGCCGAAAATAACATTAAATGCCAGGGTATATCAACTTCATTCCAGTTTACGATTCCAATTTTAGGTAACAATGCGATAATAGCTCCTGCAAAAGCAACTGTGGTTTGACTGATGCCATGTTGTTTATCTGTAGCCCATAATATAAGTACACCTACAAATATTGCAATGGCTTTATATTCCTGAAAATCCATCTTTCCCATCTTTTGAAGCTCCTCTTTAAGGCGCTGCATTCCTCCTTGAATTTGAGGGATCTTTTCATTTTCTTTGAGGGGGAAAATTAATTTGGAACCTACAAACCAAGCGATAAAGATAAGAATTAAAGCCAATGGAAATCCTGCTACAAACCAATCCTGATAACTGAATATACTGCCTCCTAAAGCACCGGCCATAAGAGCTGCTGCCAGAAGATTAGAACCGGCTCCCGTTAAAAACCCGGAAGCGCCAACATTTATTTGAAATAGATTTTGTAGAACCAGGTTCCTTCCAAAGTTATTTCTTTTGCCGCCTTCGGCACCATAAATGGCGGCGATTACCATGAAAATGGGTAAAAGGATGGCTGCTTTTGCTGTAGTTGCAGAAATAAATGCGGAAAGTACCAAGTTAATAACAATAAAACTGAAAATAATCCATCCGGCTGATTTCCCGAATTTAACCATAAACCATAGAGCGAATCGCTTGGCTACCTGTGTTTTTACCAGCATACTAGCAAGGATAAAAGATAAAATATTTAACCACATAACAGGATGACCTAACTGGGCAAAAGCTGTCTTTTCACTGGTAACGCCAAGAATTACAATTCCAAAAATTACAAGTAAAGAGGTTAAATAATTGGGTACTGCTTCGGTTATCCATAAAACAATGGAAGCTGCAAATATGGCAAGCATCGCATAATTGATCCTGATAAAACCTTCATAACCCAGAAGGGTAAAACGGCTCATTGCCGTTTCATCAAGTCCTTCAACAGAAATGGTATCCAAAAAAGGGATTTTGACTACCCAGTAGATTAATATGAAAACAAGTATTGCCAGCGGACTTCCAATAATAGCCATCCATTTCTCTACTCCGGATTTCTTTATTTTAGGTAATTTCTCAATCCGGTAGTTATTCATATCCAAGGGATCAAAAGGGGTGTCTTTCTTTTCTTCCATGTATTAAATTTTTAGTTGTAACCGGGGGTACCGGTGTTACATGAAGTAAACACCGGTACTAGGGCTATTTATATCAACATCTTTAAATTCACTGCTTTACCAGTTTTTATATGGATTTTTCATCAGCATGGAGTTATAATATCTGGAGTCACCAGTAACTTCCTCTCCTAACCATTGGGGTTTATCGAAAGATTCATCCAACGAACTCAATTCAACTTCAGCCACTACCAGCCCTTCGTTATCACCGTAAAATTCATCCACTTCATAAGTGTGTCTGCCGGCAGGTACCAGATAACGGGTTTTATCAATTACTCCCGGTTCGCATATCTTCAATAGTTCTTCCACTTCGCTAACAGGGATTTCTTTTTCCCATTCGTAACGACTGGCTCCGCTCGCATCTCCGATACCTTTGATGGTGATAAAACCCTTATCGCCTTTTATTCTAACACGTACAGTCCTTTCCGGGATGGACGACAAATATCCCTGAGTGATACGAGTGCTCTTTGTTGCCTGTGATTTAAATTCGCCGGCTACTAAAAACTTACGTTCTATTTCTTGTGCCATATTATTTTTTGTTTAGTTAGCCAATGGCTTGTTAATCATTCCAATAACCCGCTTGATAGCTTGTAGATAGTTGATGTTTTCAATACCTTCCAAACCTACTTCTTTCATTGTTTTTTTTATATCTTCTGTTTCTGTAGATTCAGAGTTGATGGTTACAACTTTGGCGCCGTTTATTAATACATTTCCTACCTCGCAAATAGTATCGTTTACCATGTAGCCGAAGCGTTGTTTGTGAACTTTCACTGCTGCCAGATCGGGGTGAGATTCAACCATAGCAATGAATTCTTCATATGTGTATTTGTCTTTCTCTAAAGCAGGCATATCTACCATAAATGCAGGGAATACTTCTTTTTCGAGCACTTCTTTTGAAATAGGGAATTCTCCTTTCATCAATGGATTCCATTGTTCCAATCCGTCAACAGTTTGAACGTAAGTTTTAATGTCCATCTTTCCATCGCGTATTTTGGTGTTGTTCACATCATTTGTACGCGAAAGAATATATATTTCATCGCTGCTTCTTTCCCACACTTTTTCAGGAACAGGCATTGATAAACGAGCCATACGTTTATGCTGTTCACAGAAACATTGTCCAAATGTACGATACTCAAATCTCGGCTTAGATATGGCGCCAATTTCCATTTTTTCTTTACTCATATGTTTAATTATTAAAGATTGGTTTCATTTATTTTGTTCTTTTTTCTGAACGAGAACATTATTAATCAACTATGATTGCTCCTGTTGCAGTTGCAGGATTTGCTTTGTTTATTGATGGTGTTGCCAGTCCAAAATCTCCGGTACCATTCGGACAACGGGAGAATGAACTATCTTTATAATCCGGTGTACAACCATCTCCCCATTTCCACTCGTCCCCTTTGCCCGAACGGGTAAATGTGTCTAATACCTCCCCATCGGCAGATTCCAATTCAAACTTAAGCAATTGTTTGGGAGAGATTCCGGCGATTCCGGTATATTCATCAGCTCCTTCTTCTTTACTCCCTTCTTGTGCAATACTGTAATATTTCTTCGCACCAATCTTTGTATCGGCACCACCAGTCCACCATATCTTCTTTTTATCTTCATTTTTAATTAAAGTCACTCCGGTTAATGAAATCTCTTCATCACTGTTATTGTATAATTCTACAAACTTACCATTGCCATCTATTTCATTGATAACCAATGCGGATACTTCAATTTCTTCCGCTGGAACTCCTTCCGAATTAGATTTTCCGATTGATCCTGTACTAAATGTGATAAGATTCTCTGCTCCATCAGTTACACGACCTACAGTGTATCCCTTTTGAATATCATTGTTAAATTGATTCTCTTCGAAATTATCGAAAACATTCACCGTTTCACTTTCCGCATTGAAAAGGTCATATTTGAAACCTTTGACAGCAGACATGCCAAAAGTAGGACTACCGGGTTCATTCTGAGTCAGTACCAAAAATCCTTTAGCCGGAATTGTTGTTCCAGCCTCGAATGTAAATGGCTTTTCGGCATCATTATCTTTAATCATTTTCCACCCACCCAAATTGATCTCAAAATCCTCAGCGTTATATAATTCCCACTTTTTCTGGTCAGGATCGCATTCGTTAATATATACTTTACCTTTTGTAGCAACGCTGCCATCAGTAACAGTATAATTTCCGCCTGAAGTAGCTGTTCCACCTTTATTGTTAGTTGCTACAACTTCATAAGCGACTTCTGCACCATTCGCCTGTTTAGATATAGTTGCTTTGTAAGTATCGCCTGTCGCAGTCATGATGATAGCTGTTTTTGCTTCACCATTCACCAACCATTTTAATACAACCGAAGTAAGTGTAGTTCCTTCTTCTACAACTACTTTAGCCGAAATCTCCACATCATCGGTGGGAGTTGGCGCATCTACCGAACGGGATAAATCGGATATTACCGGAACACTTTCAATGGGTGCTTTTCCTGTAGTTGATGTACCATTTGTAGTGGCGGGTGTTCCTGCGGGATCATCGTAATACCACCCACCGATTCCATCGGGAATACGGGCGTACGACTTAACACGGCCTGTTTCGGCAGGAACCTGAAATTGATCAACACGCTCTCCCATCGCATCTCTGATTTCTACATTAATGCCCTGTGAGCCGGATAAACCGGTGCTTAAATCACCTGAGCCTTTTGACCCTTTTAGCAACAAAAAGCTCTTAGAAGCTATTTTCTGGTTAGTGCCTGTCCATGTTATGGCGGGTTCGGAACTTACATTATTATAATATATCACTATTCCTTTAAGGTCTATTTCCTTGTCGGAATTATTATACAATTCAATGTATTTTTCTTCATCGGCTCCCGATCCGTTAATTTCATTCAGAACAAGATTCCCTTTCAGTTCCGAGTCCGGAATTTCAGGTTGTTCCGGTTCAACATACGGATCATCTTTTACGCATGAGGTTACGCCAATGGCCAGAAACATCAGTGCCGTTAAAAAAAACTTTTTCATATTTATAGTGTATTTATTTTTTTGATTCATTATTTAATCAATTAGAAATCTATTTCTAAGCGTAATCCCAACATACTGTATTTAATACCGGCATCGCCTTTCTTGTCAACAACATCTTTAAAGTTACTTGTAGGATTCCCGCTTGCATCGTTACCAACAAATAATTTACCTTTTCCATTAGCATAACGGTCGTTGTTGGAATATTGGTAGTTGAGAACCAACTTTACCGAATTATTTATGTAGTAATTCAAACCAATGGTGTAATTTTCGCCAGAGCCACCATAAATATTTTTGCTATTAAGATTGAGGTAATCATAACGTAGCATTAATTCTATATCTCCCCATTTGCGTCCTCTTGTGGGTTGAGTAAATTTCGCGTCATTTCTGTTATATACCTGATTTCCACCAAATAACAGATAGCCGGCTTGCGCGTACCAGCCATCAAATGTTTTGGTTTGTTTATTAACGGTAGCAGGTGCATCATCTTCTATAAATACTTTGTTGGCAATGTATTCGCTCTGAAAACGGAAACCTTTGTAATAACCGGCAAGTTCTATATTACCTAATAATTCGTAGTCTACATTGGGTATAACATCCGTATCTAGGTACTTTTTACGATTAATAGACGTTGAATTTCTAACGCTGTAACGTGCGCCACCGTATTCGGCCGGGGCAACATCTGTTTTAGGTGTGCGATATGATCCGCCCAAACCAATGTGTACACCCTTGTTTTCGAGCTTGTATAGCGGATTGAAAACAACTTTTCCGGTAAATGAATAGCCCTGATTACGTCCGAAATCTTTATTGTTATCATTTACGTAAGTAGATGTTTCCAGGTTATCCATTAGCTGAAAGAACATACCGGCCGATCCGTAGAACCAGTCTTTCTGATAGCGGGCATCAAACCCCACGTGACGTGATGGCGCAAAAGCCTGCACAGCCATAGGGCGTTCCATAAATGGAAGATAGCGTGATGTAGTGGTTTGTTCCATGGAAAAGTCTTCTTTAAAGTTACCCAAACTGAATTCCCAGTCATCCAATCCTGTATAGCGGATAAGGGCATCTTTCAATTCAAATTCACCGGCGGCAAGATCGGTGTCAATTTCTCCGTACCAATTTTCATTGATTTGTGCTTTGACAGCAAAACGCGAGCGGCGGTTGCCTATACCGTTACCTATCGGATCCATATAGTTCTTCTTTCCAAAGAAAACAGCACCATCCATCTGAACACGAATATCAAACCATAATTTGTATTTTTGATTAGCCGACTCAAATACCAAAATACCGTCTCGAACTTCTGCTTTGAGCGGCATACGATTAACTGCCACACCATACTGATTATAGCGTACGGAGTCTTTCGTCTCCTGTGCATACAAACCCAGTAAGGGCATAGCAATAACAATTGCAATTAAAATTTTCTTCATGATATTAAAATATTAAATGAATTTTTTGTTATATGTTTTTTATAAAAGTGATAAGTTTCTGATCATGGTCAAGCCCCAGCCGGTTTCGTAATCTATATCGACTCATTTCAACACTTTTAGGCGATATATTCATTAATGAACCTATATGTTTGGATGAAAATCCCAGTCGCAACAGTGTTGTTAGCCTTCTTTCCTGTTCCGTAAGGTTGGGGTATTTTTCCGTAAGTCTCATATTGAAGTCTTTGTGTAAAGATTCAATCTGTGCATAAAAGCTCTCTAACTCTTGTGAATAATTCATTTTCCGAAGTAGCTGCTTTTCAATATTGTCTATGCCTTGCTTAAGTTTTTGCAGATCATCCTGTTCTTTAAGCTGTTTAATTTCCTGATAAAGATCTTCTTGAAAGTTCTTTTGTTCTGTTATTCCCAGTGCTATATTTATTAATTCTTTTCTTCGCAATTCAAGTTTATCATGTAACAGTTCGTTTTCAGTTATAACTGTTTTTACTTCCAGTGCCGAAAGTGCTTTCTGATTTTCAAATAATTTGTTTTGGCTCTCTAGCAGAATAATTTCAGATTGTATTCTGATTCTTCGTTGTTTTCGCAGAAATATAATTATAAAAGTAGTGAAAGCAAGACTCAGAACTGTTGTTATAACAGGAGTGATATTGATAGTGTTGCGCTGGTGAATACTTTTTGCACTTTCCGGTAACAAAGTTTGTGTGTCAACAATATTTAAAATAAGAAATGTTATGATGAAAGCTGCCAATGGGGTTGCCAGTGTTGATATCAACATACGATACTCTTCAGTATATTCTGTAGAATGTCCTTTTTTTACTAAATTTATACCTGTAAGTCCTCCAACAATAATAGCGGAAATGCTAACAGGAATAGCAATTAATCCTGCTGATTTACAAATAGTTGGTATTGAAAAGAAACTTATAATCAGCACACCCGAAATAAGCGTTATCAGAATGGTTTCAACGTTGGCATCGAACTCTCCTTCAGCCATTGCCTCAATTCTATTTACAGCTTTTCGATAACATATCATTGTGATAATAAGTATTGATACAATAAGTAGAATATGGTTCTCATTCATGTCAATAGCATTCCATGAAAAATTAAACCCGGGAGAAATTGTTTCATTTAAGGCGATTAATAATGCACCGTTATTTATTCCTATACAAATAGCAAATAGCGTTGCAGCTATTAATATGCCCACCATCAGGTAACGGATAAGAAGCAATAAATGAATATTGGATTTAACGATAAAAAATCTGTATATCAAGTATAGAGACGCGGCAATGAGTCCGGATAAAACAGGAATTAGTAACCAGGTGATAATGACTTTTAGTAAAACTGTGTAGTTAATTGTGGAGTAGATAAAGAAATTCCAGGCAATGGATGCTCCGATAACGCCATAACAAATAGAACTATATTTTGACAAACGATACGTGAGTAATACTGCCAAAAATGCAGAAAAAACAATAATAACCGCACTTCCTTGTGTTGTTAATGAAATTTTGGAAATATACTCAGTACTAAGTTGATTTGAAAAAAAACATGCACCTATAATTATAAAGAAGATTATTCCTATCCCCATATAACGTGTTCGGATTGCTCCTGTGGCAATCAACCCACTGAATCCGGCAGGAATTTCTATCGTTCCTAACCACCAGCCGGCGAGAATCGTTATTAATATGAAAGAAAAGAGTAACATCTATCTTAATTAATTATGTTTCAGAGTTTTCGTTTAATGGCCATAATAGATAATAAATCCGCTGTCTTTTCTGCCGAATTTGATAATGTTTCAATATGGAGGGCAAAATACCGGAGGTGAAATTTCTCACTTAATTTAAGTGTAGTTATATCATGAAAAACCCTTCGCTTAATACTTTGAGATTGTTTATTTGATTCTTTTTCATAAAAGTACACACGATGTATCTTTTCTGTAATGGTTTCAGGAGAGCGAAAATATGCTTTGGCTGCCGGAACAACACTTTCAACGGATAGTGTAGATAATTCTGTGAGTTTCATGAAATCAGCATTTAACTCAGAAGGAATATAGGGTTGTTCAATTTCAAATTGCATGAGTGTGTCATTCAGGCCTTGCACAATGTGGTCCACCCGTTCAATTAATTTCATTATATCACCACGTACCTGATTTAGAGCTGATTGTGAGTATAGATAATTCTCAATTTGCCTTCTTAAAGAATTGGCATCTGCTTCTAAGGTAGTCATGGTTTTCAGGTTATCATGAAATAATTTTGTATGGTTATAAAGGTAATTTTTTACCCCATCTTTAAAAACCAACAATACTTGATCGAGTATATCAAAAAACTTGTTGATATTTTCTATAGTATCTTTCGTTTGCCTATGATCGAACATAGTAATTTAAATTAAGTTACCACTATAATGTTGTAATAACAAAGGTAGTACTAATATTGCTTTTTCCTAGTGATGTAATATGCATCTTAATTGGGT
>DAIMFE010000114.1:0-8748 GCA_036724805.1 Bacteroides sp. | reverse complement strand
CCAACAGAATACCTACGTTTTTCCAACAGAACACCTACGTTGTACCGGTAAAACACCTGCGTTTTACCGGTACATTACCTACATTTTCCTTGTATGTGTTTCTCACTCATCCTTCACTAACAAAATTGTCTCCACAACCAACGTTGTATCACCTCAAAAGTAACGTGCATTTTCTCAAATGCAACGTGCTGTTTTCTCAAATGCAACGCGCTGTTTACTCAAATGCAACGCGCATTTGGGAGAAATGCAACGTGCATTTGGATTAGAAATCCTTGGGATAATGTAGTATAATAGAAATATCTGTTGTATATTAAAGATAAATAGACTTAAATAGCTGTGATTCTGACCAATAAATACAAACGTTTGCTGTTTATTTTATCATATTTTTTCTATAAAGAATGATTTTTCGATATTTATTCCCTATTTTTGTACAGAATTAATGAGTCCTGAAGCATTATATGATAGATAAATTATTAACTCCGGATTACATATTCGAAGCCAGCTGGGAGGTATGTAATAAAGTAGGAGGTATATATACAGTTCTGTCTACACGGGCAAATACCTTGCAACAGGTATTTAGAGACAGGCTATTTTTTATTGGGCCGGATATATGGCAAGGGAAAGAAAACCCCTTATTTATGGAATCCGAAAATCTTTTTGCAGAATGGCGGGCGTATGCAAAAGAAAAGTCACAGTTGGCAGTAAGGGTAGGTCGTTGGAATATCCCCGGTAGCCCAATTGTTATCCTGGTTGATTTTAAACCATTTAATGAAATAAAGAATAAAATATATACTCGAGCCTGGGAGTTTTATCAAGTTGATTCCTTACACGCATATGGAGATTACGATGAAGCATCCATGTTTGCCTATGCAGCCGGAAAAGTAGTTAAAAGCTTCTACCTGTATAATCTTTCCAGAGCAGATAAAGTAGTTTTTCATGCTCATGAATGGATGACAGGAATGGGTGCCCTTTACCTGAGAATGCAAGTCCCCGAAATAGCCACTATTTTTACTACACATGCAACTTCAATCGGAAGATCAATTGCAGGAAATAATAAGCCCTTATACGATTATCTATTTTCATATAATGGAGATCAGATGGCGCAGGAACTAAATATGCAATCTAAACATTCCATAGAAAAACAAACCGCGCATTTTGTAGACTGTTTCACAACAGTGAGCAAAATAACCGATAACGAGTGTAAAGAATTGCTGGAGAAACCCGCCGATGTTATTTTGATGAACGGTTTCGAAAACGATTTTGTTCCTCAAGATTCAGTATTTGAAGGGAAAAGGAAACGCGCGCGCTCTGCCATGTTGAATGTTGCCAATAAATTAATGGGAACAGATTGGGGAGATGATACATTAATAATAGGAACCAGTGGACGGTATGAATTTAAAAATAAAGGAATAGATGTTTTTCTGGAAGCATTAAACCGTCTTCGGAAAGATGATAAATTCAATAAAAATGTTCTTGCTTACATAAATGTTCCTGCATGGGTAGTCGATGCCCGTGAAGATTTAAAAGTGCGGTTAAAGAGCAAACAAAAATACGATACCCCATTAGAGTGTCCCTTTTTAACACATTGGTTGCATAATATGAACGATGATAATGTGTTGAAAACATTGAAATATCTGGATATGCGTAACAGTGCGGATGATAATGTGAAAGTTATTTTTGTACCCTGTTACTTGGATGGTAAAGATGGAATTTTCAATAAAGAATATTATGATTTGCTTCTTGGCCAGGATCTAAGCGCATATCCGTCTTATTACGAGCCATGGGGGTATACACCGTTAGAAAGCATCGCATTTAAAGTTCCCACTATCACAACAGATTTGGCTGGTTTTGGGCTATGGGTGAAAAGTATCAAAAATCAACAAGGGATAAATGATGGAGTAGAAGTAATTCATCGTTCGGATACAAATTATTTTGAAGTAGCAGAAGGTATAACAGAAACGATTTATCATTTTTCATCCAGAACTGAAAATGAAAAAGAAAAGATACGTGAGAGTGCTGCAAAAGTAGCCAAAAAAGCACTCTGGAAGCATTTTATTCAGTATTACTACGAAGCGTATGATATAGCTTTGCGTAAGGCTGAAAGTCGTCAGTTAAATTAGATATTAATAAAAAATTGAGCGTATGAAGGTTAATGTGAGTAATGCAAATACCCCGAATTGGAAAGATGTAACTGTAAAATCTTTTATTCCGGAGGAATTGAGCAAACTATCAGAAATATCAAAGAATATCTGGTGGTCATGGAATTACGAAGCCACAGAACTTTTTAGTGATCTTGATCCTGAGCTTTGGAAAAAAACGGGTCATAATCCAGTTCTTTTGCTGGAAAGTATGAGTTATGAAAAACTTGAAGCACTGGCAAAAGATAACGTAATTATAAAAAGAATGAACGAAGTGTATGCTAAGTTCAACGATTATATGAATGTAAAACCGGATTCATCTCGTCCTTCTATCGCATATTTCAGTATGGAATATGGATTAACAAGCGTATTGAAAATATATTCCGGTGGTTTAGGCGTGCTGGCAGGTGATTATTTAAAAGAAGCATCCGACAGTAATGTTGATATGTGCGCAGTTGGTTTCTTATATAAATATGGCTATTTCACCCAGTCGCTGGCAATGGACGGGCAGCAAATAGCGAATTATGAAGCACAAAATTTCGGACAACTTCCTATTGAAAAAGTGCTAGGAGCCGATGGTCAGCAACTGATTGTTGATGTTCCTTATATGAATGGTAGTTACTATGTACATGCATATGTGTGGAAAGTAAGTGTAGGTCGTATACCACTATACTTATTGGATACAGATAATGACATGAACAGTGAATTCGATCGTTCTATCACTTATCAACTTTATGGTGGTGATTGGGAAAATAGATTGAAACAGGAAATCTTATTAGGTATTGGAGGCATTCTTACCCTAAAAGCCTTAGGAATAAAAAAGAATGTATACCACTGTAATGAAGGACATGCTGCCCTTATAAATGTGCAACGCATCTGCGATTATGTGGCTGATGACTTAACTTACGATCAGGCAATAGAGCTTGTACGCTCCTCTTCTTTATATACAGTGCACACACCGGTTCCTGCCGGTCATGATTACTTCGATGAATCTTTGTTCGGTAAATATATGGGAGGTTATCCTGTTAAGATGGGAATAACCTGGGATGATTTGATGGATCTCGGACGTAACAATCCCGGTGATAAGAGCGAACGTTTCTGTATGTCTATCTTTGCATGCAACACTTCTCAGGAAGTAAATGGCGTGAGCTGGTTGCACGGAAAAGTATCACAAGAAATGTTCTCTAGTATCTGGAAAGGCTATTTCCCCGAAGAAAGTCATGTTGGCTATGTTACCAACGGAGTTCACTTCCCAACATGGAGCGCTACCGAATGGAAACAACTGTATGATAAGTACTTCAATGAGAACTTTATGTACGACCAATCTAACCAGAAGATATGGGAAGAAATATATAGTGTCCCGGATGAAGTGATCTGGGGAACCCGTAAAGTGATGAAAAATAAACTGATAGATTACATACGTCGTCAGTTTCGTGAATCGTGGTTGAAGAACCAGGGAGACCCATCACGCATTGTATCGTTGATGGATAAAATTAACCCCGATGCTTTGTTGATTGGCTTTGGCCGCCGGTTCGCAACATACAAACGCGCGCATCTGTTATTTACTGATCTGGATCGTTTGGCAAAGATCGTAAACAACCCTAATTATCCGGTTCAGTTCCTGTTTACTGGCAAGGCTCATCCTCACGATGGAGCAGGGCAGGGGTTAATCAAACGAATTATAGAGATCTCTCGTTGTCCCGAATTCCTTGGAAAAATTATTTTCCTTGAAAATTATGATATGCATCTCGCTCGTAGATTGGTGAGCGGTGTAGATATTTGGTTAAATACTCCAACCCGTCCGCTTGAAGCATCAGGAACTTCGGGTGAAAAGGCTTTAATGAACGGTGTGTTGAATTTTTCTGTTCTTGATGGCTGGTGGCTTGAAGGCTATCGCGAAGGAGCAGGTTGGGCATTAACAGAAAAACGTACTTATCAAAATCAGGAATACCAAGACTCTTTAGATGCGGCAACTATTTACAGTTTGCTCGAAACAGAAATTCTTCCTTTATATTACAATCGTAACCAGAAGGATTATTCGGAAGGTTGGATTAAATATATCAAGAACTCAATCGCTCAAATCGCGCCTCATTACACAATGAAACGCCAGTTAGACGATTATTATTCTAAGTTCTACACTAAATTAGCTATGCGATTTAATTTATTAGCAGCCAATAACAATGCAAGAGCTAAAGAATTGGCCGCCTGGAAAGAAGAAGTTGTTTCGAAATGGAATTCCATTGAAATAGTTTCAACAGATAAGACAGAAGAATTAGGTGTGGGAACCATAGAAAGTGGTAAAGAATATACCATAACCTATGTGATTGATGAAAAAGGATTGAATGATGCTATTGGCCTCGAATTGGTTACAATAAGCACCGATGCGGAAGACAAACAGCATGTTTATTCTATAGAACCTTTTGAAGTTGTTAAGAAACAGGGCAACTTATATACATTTCAGTTGAAACATAGTATTTCTAATGCAGGAAGTTTTAAAGTTGCTTATCGTATGTTCCCAAAGAATCCTGATTTACCACACAGGCAAGATTTTTGTTATGTGCGTTGGTTCAATTAAATCTATTATGAAAGAATAATAGGAAAATAGTATAAAAATTAAAAGCTGTTTTGTAAGTTTGTACTTCAAGACAGCTTTTTTTATTTACTTAAAGTTTACCATTATGAGAGCAATATTAATCTTATTTCTCACCTTAGGAATTACTCCTTGTCTAAAAGCGCAAATGAAAGATAAGGATATCTATTTCTTCGATGATTTCAAGGAAGGACAAATAAGGTTTACCGGTGGTTCAATATCGAATGAACGGGTAAATTTCAATTACTTTTATAATCAATTATGTTTTCTCGATTCCCGTACCGATATGATCATGATTGCGAAGAATGTTGATCAGATTGCTACCATTACTGTTGATGGGAGAATGTTCTCTATTGAAGGAAAAAAGTTCTTTGAGCTAATCAATAATACTCCATTGGTACAGGTGCAATATAAAAAAAGCGTTCGTAAAGCTGCCAAAGGAGCTTATGGAACAACATCTGAAACTTCGGCAGTAGAATCTTATATTCCTATACAGGATGTTTGGAAACGCAATGAGAATGATATTTCTGAATTGAAAATAGGCAATATGGAATATTTTTACTTCATTCAGAAAAATCAGAAGATGGAGCCGTTTAGAAATTCGAAGCAATTTCTGAAGTTATACCCCAATCATCAGGATCGGATAAAGAAATACATGAAAACGAATTCCATTAAATTTGATAGTACCGAACAGGTTTTAGAACTTATAAAATACGCTGAAAGTTTATAAAAAAAACATTATAATAATTTGCGCCAGTATTACTCTTAAGAACATGCTTAAAGGATAAACTGTTGCATAAGCTACCGAAGGATTATCACCCGGAATGGTTTCATTAGCAAAATTGAGCGCCATGGGATTGGCCATGCTTCCACAAATCATTCCTGTAACCGATCCGAAATCTATTTTCATCACTTTAAGAGCGATAATTCCGATGATAATAATGGGTATCACTGTTAATCCGAACCCGATGACAAACCAAAGAAGACCTTCCGGACGGAAAACGGTTTCGAAGAAATCACCACCGGTTCTTATACCCAGGCACGCAAGAAATAAAGATAATCCTAATGCGCGTAGCATCAGGTTAGCGCTTTGTGTGGTATAAGTAATCATATGTAGTTTTGGCCCGAATGTACCAATTAATATTCCTACTATTATCGGTCCACCAGCTAAGCCTAATTTAATAGGAGTGCTCATTCCCGGCAAAAATACCGGAACGGCTCCTAGTGTTAACCCTAACACTACCCCGATAAATACAGCTACCAGATTAGGCTCTTCCAGGTTTTTAACGGTATTTCCCATTACTTTTTCTACTTGTTCTATGGCTACTTTCTCTCCGATAACAGTAAGTCGGTCGCCAAATTGTAGGGTTAGCTGTGGGGTAGCAAGCAGCTCAACACCTGATCTGAATACACGGCTTACATTTATTCCATACAGGTTGCGTAAGCGTAGGTTTCCCAGGGTTTTACCGTTTAGTTCCGGGCGAGTGATAACAATCCGTCTCGAAATGAGTTGACTATCGATAGCATTCCAGTCGATCTCCTCATTATTCCAATCATCTGTATCTTGTTCTCCGAAAAGAACTTTTAGTGAGGGAACATTCTTTTCGGAAGAGATAACTAATAATTGGTCGCCTTCCCTGATTAATTTTTCGGAAGTAGGTATAAAAACGGTACCATTCCTCCATACCCGTGATATAACAAATTTTACTCTTCCCATAGGTGCTACTTCCTGAATACTCTTATTAAAAACAGCAGGATTACACACCTTAAAAGCCGCAATATACGGACGATTAATTTCTTCTTTTTTCTTTAGTTCCAGGTCTTTCTCTTTTACAAACAACTTTCGGATAATAATTATCACTAAGATAACTCCTAAAACTCCAAGCGGATAGGCTACAGCACATGCCAGTGCGGGGGTACTGCTGTCGACCTCCATTTGTTGTAGGGTTTGTTGGGCGGCACCTAAAGCCGGGGTATTTGTTGTGGCGCCACAGAGTAAACCAACCACATTTTGTAAAGAAACATCAGTGAAGTAACTGGCAGAGATGGTTAAAATGGTTCCGAGCAAAACAACTCCAATGGCCAAACTGTTTAATGTAACTCCGGCTTTCCGAAAGGAACTGAAAAAACCGGGTCCGACCTGTAGACCCAATGCATAAATAAAAAGAACCAGTCCAAAGCTTTCGGCAAAGTTTGATACATCCGAATTAATAGTGAGCCCTAAATGGCCAACAAGGATTCCTGCAAAGAATACAAAGCTGACTCCCAGAGAAATACCAAAGAAGTGTATTTTTCCCAATCCTAATCCAATAGCGCATACTAGTGCTAATACAATAATTGCTTGTATAGCTGAATGTTCAAAAAAGATGCTATTTAGCCATTCCATTTGCTTACTACATTAAAACTGTGCAAATATAGAACTTATTAATATAGAAATTTCACTTCCGCTTTATTTTATAAGGCTTTTGCCTAGCCACTGTGATCGAGGTGATAATCCGGTACAATTGGCGTTTGATTTGCTATAATACCAGGTGGAAAGGTTGTTTTAAAAAAAAGATTAAAAAGATTTGCGTAGTCCAAAACTTCCCTCTATATTTGCATCCGCATTCCAGAGGGATAACGCTTAAGGAAGTGTGGGTGAGTGGCTGAAACCACCAGTTTGCTAAACTGACGTACGGGTAACTGTACCGCGAGTTCGAATCTCGCCGCTTCCGCCTTTTAAAGAAATTTTAATTTTTAAAGCAGATTGAGCAGCTTAATAAGCTGCTTTTTTTGTAGGGTCTCGATGGAGACAGATATACCTTTTACCCGGAATTTGAACACTAAAATACCTCAATTATGTTTCAGGACATCGCACCCCATATTCTCAATATTGAATATACACCCCGTGAAGTACGGGATGATGATTTTCTTATCAGTTATCAGGACGAACAAATTCTCGTTTCTGAAAAAGAAGAGTTATCTCTTCCTGTCATTTCCAAAATTTATAGCCTATATAATAAAGAATCGTTGTCTCTTGTATACATGTTTGATATTGATGGAAGAGGATTTTATTTATCACTTCAGGCATTGTCCAAATCATCAGATTTACATTATATACCAGTCCGTAGTCTCCGTAACGCTTCACAGGATTGGTTAGCTTTCGGTGCTGCTACTGCTTCACATCTCGGACATTGGTATCAACATAACCGTTATTGTGGAAATTGTACTACCCAAATGCAGCTAAAAGATGACGAACGTGCCTTATATTGTTCTAATTGCGGCAATATCATTTATCCTCGGATTAATCCTGTGGTAATGGTAGGTATAACAAATGGTGATAGCTTGCTTCTTACCCGGTATGCCCGATCCGATTATAAAAATTACTCGTTGGTAGCAGGATTTATGGAGATAGGAGAGACGGTAGAAGATGCTATAAGGCGTGAAACAATGGAAGAAGTAGGGTTAAAGGTAAAAAATATACGTTATTATAAAAGTCAACCATGGGCTTTTTCGCAGTCTATACTTATGGGTTTTTTCGTAGATGTGGAAGGTGATCCAGAGCCGCACCCCGATGGTGTGGAAATTGCAGAAGCAGCATGGTTTTCACGCGATGAGATGCCTGTGAGTAATACATTTAGTCTTACGGGGGATATGATGGGATATTTTGTGCGCTTTGATGGCAACACAAAATAAAGGCTACACATGACATTCAATAAAGTTGTTATATCCTCGCTTGTTGACTTGTTGTTTTGTGGGTTGCCACTTTTGTAGGTTTGTTGATTTTCAACGATTTGCTGTTCGGCTGTAAGCCTCATTTGGCTCTACCCTTATACCGGTGAACGACTCTTCAAAAAGAGCTATGCGCTCGCTACTTGCGATATTTATCCGACTGAAGTAAGCATTCACTTTTTTAGAGGAAACCATTAACGGATAAATATTTTCAGCAGCATGACTATTTTAATGACGATTGAACTTTTTTTCATATATTTTTCTTTGAACATTGCAATATTAAAAAAAATGTCTATCTTTGCATCCGCA
>DAIMFE010000113.1:5503-8865 GCA_036724805.1 Bacteroides sp. | reverse complement strand
TATGATTAATTAATGTATTTTTAATTATCCCCCACAAGAAAAAGAGTGAAGAACAATTAAATGGAATACAATGAGTTTCAATTGTACTAAGTTGCTAACTCTTATTTATTGGCTACTTTTTTGTGCAGTTCCACTAACTGCACAAAAACCGGTAAATAATACAATAGGAAAAAATAGAGATTCTATTCCTAGAGGGATGATTTATGATTTTTCTTCTTTATCGGGCGCGAAGAAGTATCCTTATCGTTTATATGATATTACCAAGTTGAAGGTAGTGCCCGACCCGATAAGTAATACCACTATGGATATAGATTTAGCACATTATAGCAACAATGGCATGTGGGGGGCTCCACAAGATACATCGAATACCATTTTGGTAATGATACATTACCGGGTTAGTAAAATAAAAATAGACCCGGCATACATGAATAATGCTTATGAGTTAAGTGTTGTAAATAAAACTTTTTCGAACATACCGCTTATAGAAGATATGGACTTTGTGGTAATTGTTGGTGCGGCTTCTCCCGAGGGGTATACAGATGAGAATGCCCAATTGGGCATTGACCGGGCACTGGCACTAAAATCATACATTGTTTCTAATTATCCGTATATAAACAGAGATAGAATTCTTACCTATTCTATGGGCGAAGATTGGGACGGTTTAATACACATGATAGAGGCCGATCCTAATGTGCCGGCAAGGGAAGAGTTACTTGAAATGCTCAATTCCGAACTCGATCCTAATACAAGGCGAGCCAATATGAAACGTATGGCAAGAGGAACTACCTACCAATATTTACACAAAAACATGTTGCCTCATTTAAGGGGGGGCACCGCTTGCATGATCTATTTCAAGAAGCCCCCGGAAGTAGTAAAAAATGATACCGTTTTTGTAGAAAGAATAATTTATGACTGTCCGCCAATTATACCTCCGCCCTTGCCTGTTCCGAAACCATTTTATATAGCGGTTAAAAATAACATGTTATTTGATATGGCCTTATTGCCCAACCTGGCTATAGAAATTCCGTTTGGGAAAAATTATAGATGGTCTGCCGAAGTTGAAGGGCACTGGTCGTGGTGGGATAGCGGCGCCGATAAATATCACTTTCACCGCATTCAGATGGCGGGGGTTGAATTGCGCCGCTGGTTTGCCAATAAAACCGGAAATCCATTGAATGGCTGGTATGCGGGCGTGTATGGTTACGGGGGGACTTATGATTTGCGCTTATTTACCAATGATGACGATGATAAAGGCTATCTGAGTGATTGGAGCTATTCTGCCGGACTTTCCATTGGTTATGCGAAACCGATAGCCGGAAGGCTAAACCTGGAATTTGGATTAGCAGTAGGCTATTTGGGCGGTAAATATAAAAAATATGATGTAAGTGATTGTAGAGACAACACTTTTCCATGGTTAAGTACGCACAACCGAAATTATTTCGGTCTAACCAAAGCCAAAGTTTCTTTGGTATGGCTTATTGGTAGTGGAACCAACAAAAGAAAGTAAAGGAGGTGGAAAGATGAAAAAATTAATCTTTATAATGTTAACCTTCTTATTTGTTTCGGGCTGTAAGAATAAAGAACTGGATTACGAAGACAACTGCGGCCCTAATCCAAGAGAAATCAAAGTGGTGGTTCATTGGGACGATCATGAAACCCAATCTCGCATCATGCGTATCAATTTGTTTTCCAATACCGATGGGGTTCCGCATTACGGTAGAGATGATGTGCCTAAAGTGGGAGAAAAGATAATTAAGCTATCGGAAGGTGCTTCTTATATTCCTTTTTGTTACGACTATTATGCGGCTAACATTTATTTCCGCTACGAATCGGACCATAATCAATTCGAAGCATTTTGCAGGCCCGAAACCCGAACCGTTATCGAAAAGTATGGAAACCGGGCAAGCGGAGAACAAACTGTATCTCAGCCGCGTGAGTTTTATGTGGATGTTCCTGATGAGTATTTTAGTGTTGTGTTTCCGATGAACAATACCGAACCATTGGTATTCCACTTTTACCCCAAAAATATTCTGAGAGAATTTACTTACTGCATTAAAAATGTAAAAGGAATAAATAACATCAAGGATACCCAAGGAACCATATCGGGCATGGCATCTTCTTACCTTTTAAAATCTAAAAAACTTGGCAATGAACGTTCCACACTAATCTTTGATGATTGTGAAGTTGGAGGTGACAATGATGATGGCTATATACGGGGCAGATTCTACACCTTTGGTCCTGTAGAACCTTATCAAAATTTATTTGGCATATTTATTTGGTCCAGTGCCGAAAGGGTATATCCAAAAGAATGGGACGTGTCTTTTCAAATTACCGAATCAATGACAGACAGACCCGCTAAACTGGCTCGTGATGGGTATGATATCTTAATTGAAGAGGAGGATATTGAGATTACGGAAGAGACGAAGCCTCCCGGAGAGAATGGATCGGGGTTTGAGGTTGGAGTAGACGAATGGAATGAAGTTGAAATATATTTGTGATAAATAACCTAAATTATTCACTAAAAAAATGAAATTATGAAAATTAAAAAGAAGTATTTATTGGGGGTGGCGGTGGCTGCCACGGTAATTAGCGCGTGCACGAATGAAGAAATAGCAAATAAATTGGACGAGGGTAGTAGTAGTAATGCAATTGAGTTTCGGACGTTGACGGATAAAACGCAGGGGCGAGCTATTACTACAGATAATAACAATATTCTAAGTTTTAGTGTAACGGCTTGGTGGGATGAAGGTAAATCCTATTTATTTAATGGTTATGATATAACACGCAGTGCAGGTATCAAACCAGATGGGACAAAAGATGGGGTCTCATGGAGCTATTCTCCAACCCGTCATTGGCCGGGTAGGGGAGAGGTTTCGTTTTTTGCTTATAGTCCAGCATCTTCTGTAAATGTGGTAACTGATTTAAGGCAATCAAAACCTTATCCTGCAAATTTTGATTTTCCTACCATTGAATATGAAGTTCCTAATCTGGATCCGGCAGCTGGTAAATTGCCTGAAGATTTTTTGGTTGCAGTTAACTATCCATTAACAGATGCAGATGGAACGGTTTCATTAGATTTTAAACATGTACTTTCAAAAGTTAAATTTAATGCAATTAAAAAAAATGATCTTGAATATATTGTTTATGGTGTCAAATTAGTAAACTTGAAAAGCAGAGCAAGATTATACTTAAAAAAATCTGCTTCAACTGGTGGTACTTCATCTGATGGTATTCCTGAAGGTAATCAACCGTTTGTTTATGGTACTGGAAAAGTCGTATTATGGAAAGATTATACTTCTGATACCAAAGATTATGGAATTGACATGGGTGGTTCTCCTTTTTATGTTTTACCTGGTGATTAT
>DAIMFE010000113.1:0-5403 GCA_036724805.1 Bacteroides sp. | reverse complement strand
TGCCTTTTATATTGTTGTTAGTTATAAAGCGTTCTTTAAGGTTGGTGATAATATGGAATATTATGCTGGAACGGCTGATGAACCAACAGATCTTTATCTTCCTGTGAAAAACCAAGTTGATCCTTCAGGTACAGCTTTTTATTTTGAAGCAGGTCGCTCCTATACATTCAATTTGGAATTTGGAACGGAAGGCTCAACTTCTGGTGATGGTAGTGGTATCAAGTTTGACGTTTCCACAACAGACTGGGCCGGATATGATGCAAATAAACCTAATCCTAAACCATAGAGTTATTGGCTTTTACCCTAATTTTTTCAATAAGTAAGCTGGAGGGAATAATTCTTTCCAGTTTACAATTAAAAAAACAGAAAAATATGCTCTCTTTCTTATCGAGA
The DNA here is from genome assembly GCA_036724805.1 of Bacteroides sp. Classification (GTDB taxonomy): domain Bacteria; phylum Bacteroidota; class Bacteroidia; order Bacteroidales; family Bacteroidaceae; genus Bacteroides. The sequence continues at coordinate 5,010 of DAIMFE010000113.1, read as the reverse complement.
ATAGCAACCACGTGGACAGGAATAATTTTATTATTCTCTGCTTGTGCAGATTCAGCCCCAAAAGAAGAGAAACTTCAAGGAATAGTATTCAAGCGTATCTCCCAAAGCACCAGGGTTGAAAAAACGGAAAATGTTAAAGATTTCCGCATATCCGCTGTATGGACAATCAATGGGAGTGTTTATGAAAAAAACTTCATGAACAATATATATGTAGAAAAGGTTGGAGAGGATTGGGAATATTCTCCATCCCGTTATTGGCCTTCTTTTGGTGAAATTGATTTCTTTGCCTACACCCCGGGTAATTCTTCCGGCGTTAAAGATTTTGCAATAGATACAACCGCACCTTATGCAGGTAAGGTTACAATTGAATACGATGTAACTACCGATGTTCAAAATCAGGAAGATTTTTTAGTTGCAACAGCCTATAAACAAAAACATAATACAAATTCGGGCGATGTGGCTTTGGATTTCACTCATATGTTGTCTTTTTTGGAGTTTGAAGTAAAAGCCCCTTCGAACTATATCATTAAAAGCCTCCTACTGCGGAATATTGATAGAGCGGGTACACTAACTAAAGATGGTGAAAACCAACCTTGGGTATGGACAAATAATACATCGGCAGCAGATAAAAAAGAAACTTATTCGGTTAGTATGTCGGGTTCAATAGGTAATTTAGTAATCTTGCCCCAAAAAACAACTATTGGAAAGAGTGGTTCTTCTTTGACTGAACCTGCGGATATAAGTAATAAATTTTATTTCGTTATTACCTATGAATATTCTTCTCAAGTCAAAACGCTATATGTACCGCTTGATGATAATGGAAGCGAATACGAGTTTAAGCAAAACACGAAATATCAAATAGTTTTAGACTTAGTTCCTTTTACCCGTTCGGTATCTAGTGAAAATATAAACATCAATATTCGTGCTATACCTTTATAACTAATCCTCTGTTCCTCAAAAAATCTCCTCCCCCTGCTTTCTTTCCACAAAAAAGATTAACTTTGTTGGCCGTAACAATCAGAAGTGATGGAAACGCAGGACGTGAAGGAAACAGTAAAGCAGATATTTACCGAATATCTCAACGCTAACGGGCATCGAAAGACCCCCGAACGCTACGCTATACTCGAAACAATCTATTCCATTGACACTCATTTCGACATTGATATGCTCTATACCCGAATGATGAACGATGAAAAATTCAGGGTAAGCAGAGCAACACTATACAATACCATCATTTTGCTGATGAATGCCAAACTGGTAATAAAGCATCAGTTCTCTAACTCCGCTCAATACGAAAAATCATTTAACAGAGATACCCATCATCATCAAATTTGCATGCAATGTGGCACGGTTATGGAGTTTCAGAATGAAGCACTGCAGAATGTTATTGAAACAACAAAGCTCAAACGGTTTCAATTGTCGCATTACTCTCTCTATATTTATGGGATGTGCAGCAATTGCACGAGAAAAAATAAAAGAAAACAATTAAAAAATAAAAAGAAAAATGAAAGTTGATGTTCTATTAGGATTGCAGTGGGGAGACGAAGGAAAAGGAAAGGTTGTAGACGTACTCACGCCACGATACGATGTAATAGCGCGTTTTCAGGGAGGACCCAACGCCGGCCATACGCTCGAATTTGAAGGACAAAAATATGTACTTCGTTCCATCCCTTCCGGAATCTTCCAGGGAGACAAGCTAAATATTATTGGCAATGGAGTGGTTTTAGATCCTGCCTTGTTTAAAGCCGAAGCCGAAGCGCTCGCGGCATCCGGACATAACCTGAAAGAGAGGCTCCACATATCAAAAAAAGCACACCTCATTTTGCCTACGCATCGCATGCTCGATGCAGCTTATGAAGCAGCGAAAGGAGATGCCAAAGTAGGAACTACCGGAAAAGGTATCGGACCCACTTATACCGATAAAGTGAGCCGCAACGGAGTGCGTGTAGGTGATATTCTTCACAACTTCAGCGAGAAGTACGAAGCGGCAAAAGCCCGTCACTGCGAAATCCTTACAGCGTTGAATTACGAGTATGATATAACCGAACTCGAAAAAGAATGGTTTGCCGGAATAGAATACCTGAAGCAATTTACACTAGTGGATAGTGAACATGAAATAAATCATTTTCTGACTTCAGAAAAGAAAGTTCTTTGCGAAGGCGCGCAGGGAACAATGCTTGATGTTGATTTCGGCTCATATCCGTTTGTTACCTCTTCTAATACCATTTGCGCAGGTGCTTGTACGGGTTTAGGCGTTGCGCCCAATCGCATTGGTGATGTTTATGGTATCTTTAAGGCCTATTGTACGCGTGTAGGTTCGGGGCCATTTCCAACCGAATTGTTTGATGAAACAGGAGATAAAATCTGTACCTTAGGGCATGAGTTTGGTTCGGTTACCGGGCGCAAACGCCGTTGTGGCTGGATTGATCTGGTTGCTTTAAGATATGCGGTCATGGTGAATGGAGCTACCAAATTAATCATGATGAAGAGCGATGTACTGGATACCTTCGATACAATAAAGGCATGCGTTGCCTACAAAGTGAACGGAGAAGAAATAGATTATTTTCCATACGACATAACCGATGGCATTGAACCTGTTTATGTTGAACTCGATGGCTGGAAAACAGATATGACTTCCATGAGAAGTGAAGACGAATTTCCGGAAGAGTTCAATGCTTATCTTTCTTTCCTCGAAGAGCAACTCGGTACGCCGATAACAATCGTTTCTACCGGCCCTGATAGAGAACAGACGATTGAACGGTATCAGGAATAGGAGAGAGGGGAGTAAACTATTTTAGCGAAAGATGAGATAGGAACGCTTAAAATAACAAAGAATTTATGACAACTGTATGGATCATTTTTATAGGAATTACAATCGTTAGTTTCCTAGTGCAACTTAACTTGCAGAATAAATTTAAGAAGTATTCTAAAATACCCGATTCGAACGGAATGACAGGACGTGAAGTGGCATTAAAGATGCTTCACGATAATGGTATTTACGATGTTCAAGTGATGAGTACACCCGGACAATTAACCGATCATTATAATCCTCAAAACAAAACAGTAAACCTCAGTGAAGGGGTTTATAATAGTAATAGCATAATGGCAGCGGCAGTAGCAGCGCACGAATGCGGACATGCGGTACAGCACGCGCAGGCGTACGCGCCATTAAAAATGCGTAGTGCGCTGGTTCCTGTTGTGTCGTTTGCTTCACAATGGATGACTTGGATATTGTTGGCCGGAATTCTTTTACTTGAATCGTTTCCGCAGTTATTACTGATAGGTATAATTCTGTTTGCAACAACAACACTGTTCAGTTTCATAACATTACCGGTTGAAATAAATGCCAGTAAGCGCGCGTTGGTTTGGATTAATGGCTCAGGGGTAAGTACTTCTACCAACCACAGGCAGGCAGAAGACGCTTTACGCTCGGCAGCATACACCTATGTGGTAGCCGCGTTAGGATCATTAGCCACCTTAATTTATTATGTAATGATATTCTTAGGGAGAAGAGACTAACCTGGAAATCAATAAATGTATGAATTACATAATTCGTTATTAATTCTTACCTTTGCACTTTCTTTTAAAACTGAAACTATGGCAGCAAAACCAAGCATACCGAAAGGAACCCGAGATTTCTCGCCCGTTGAAATGGCTAAACGCAATTATATCTTTGATAAAATACGCGAAGTTTTTCGTTTATACGGCTACCAGCAGATAGAAACTCCGGCAATGGAAATGTTATCAACCTTAATGGGAAAGTATGGAGAAGAAGGTGATAAACTTTTATTTAAGATACAGAACTCCGGAGATTATTTCAAAGGAATTACCGATGAAGAACTTTTGAGCAGAGATGCCGCGAAGTTGGCAAGTAAGTTTTGTGAAAAAGGTTTGCGTTATGATTTAACTGTTCCTTTCGCTCGTTACGTGGTGATGCACCGCGATGAAGTGACTTTCCCCTTTAAACGTTATCAGATACAACCGGTATGGCGGGCCGATCGTCCTCAAAAGGGTCGGTATCGTGAATTTTACCAATGTGATGCCGATGTGGTAGGTAGCAACTCGTTACTCAACGAAGTTGAACTCATGCAAATGGTTGATGTCATTTTCTCACGCTTAGGTATCCGTGTGGCTATAAAGATCAATAACCGCAAGATATTATCAGGTATTGCCCAGATCATAGGCGAAGCTGATAAGATTGTGGACATCACCGTAGCCATTGATAAGCTCGATAAGATTGGGTTAGACAACGTAAACAGCGAGTTAAGGGAAAAAGGAATCAGTGAAGAAGCCATAAAGAAGCTACAACCCATTATTCTGTTGAGCGGCAGCAATACCGAAAAGATAGCTACACTGAAAGATGTTTTATCGGCCAGCGAAATCGGCATTAAAGGGGTTGAAGAAAGTGAATATATCATTAACAACTTGCGTAACCTGGAGTTAAGGAACGAAGTTGAACTCGACCTTACTCTTGCCCGCGGATTGAATTATTACACAGGTGCCATTTTCGAAGTGAAGGCACTCGATGTTCAGATAGGTAGCATAACCGGTGGGGGCCGTTACGATAACCTCACGGGTGTATTTGGCCTGGAAGGGGTATCGGGTGTAGGTATTTCATTCGGTGCCGATCGTATTTTTGATGTGCTGAACCAATTGGAACTTTATCCTAAAGAAGCTGTTAACAGTACGCAAATCCTCTTTGTGAACTTTGGAGATAAAGAAATGGATTACATACTGCCGGTATTATCTAAGATAAGAACCGCGGGAATAAGTGTTGAAGTATACCCTGATGCTGCTAAGATGAAGAAACAAATGGCCTATGCCAACGCCAAGCAAATACCTTACGTTGCTATAGTTGGAGAGAACGAGATAAACGAAGGTAAAATAACGCTGAAGAATATGGAAACCGGAGAACAGAACCTTATTTCACCGGAAGACTTAATTAATAGAGTTAATTAATGTAAATTAGATTTTTTATATTTCGTGTACGTGCGTACCTTTGTGCGATGA
>DAIMFE010000112.1:0-9016 GCA_036724805.1 Bacteroides sp. | reverse complement strand
GTCTGAATTGTTTCATTTTACAGTGATGAATCCTATTTCAGATACTATTTTTTGTCCTTTATCTGATACTATAAAGTCGATAAATGATTTTACTTTAGCTTCGGCTGCCATGTTGTAGTAATAGTATAAGGGGCGAACAATCGGATAGGTTTCGTTTTTGGCATTGGCTACAGATGGAGCCACAAATGTTTCACCTCCATCGTATGATACATGAATGGATTTTACGTCTTTATTCAGGTAAGCTAATCCCACATAACCAATGGCTCCTTTTGTTTGGCTCACCGACTGTATAATGGCTCCGGTTGCAGGCATACTCATGATGCCGGACATATAGTTTTTGTTTTTCAAGACACTTTCTTTGAAAAACTCGTATGTACCGGAGGATGTTTCGCGCGAATAAGGAGTAATTGCCAGGTTGGCACCGCCTACCTCTTTCCAGTTCTTAATCTTTCCGGTAAAGATTCCTTCCAGTTGTTCGCGGGTAAGGTTGGTTGCTTTATTAGAAGGATGAACAACAACTGCTAAGGCATCGTAAGCAGCGGTAATTTCTTTCACTGTGATTCCTTTTTCTTTTAGTTTGTTCTTTTCATCGAACTTGATTTTGCGTGAAAGTTGTGCCAGTTCGGTTGTGCCTTCAAGTAGGGCTGCGATACCTACGCCGCTTCCACCGCCTGTTACAGTAACCGTAGCGGATGGAGAAACTTTCATAAACTCTTCGGCTGCTTTTTGAGATAAAGGCAGCATCGTGTCTGAACCTTTAATGCGTTGAGCCTGCGCGCTGAACAAAGCAGCGATTAATACGAGTGTTATTAAAATTACTTTTTTCATTTTTCTTATACTTTAAAATTGATTTTCATTTATTTATGTCACAAAAGTGGGATGAGAAAATTACAGGTAACAAACTATTTTGTTACGGTTTTGTTAAGAAACTATTCTGTGTAGCAAATAATCCTCAATATTTAAATTCATCATTTAGAATTTGTATTGTAGTCTCATAGTAAGCACATTGTCTTTTCGATTGTCTGAAAAGCCGGATAGGTTCTCTGTTTTTTCGTTCGTTACAAGTTCGTAGTACGCTTGCAAACGAATATTACTGTTGGCTTGCCAAAGCACTCCAAGTCCTAAAGTATTATATGAAATATCACCTTTAGCTGTATGATTTAGCCCTATTTCATTGCCGGATGCCTTTGTGTTAGGATCATACCAATCGTATTTCACGACTGCCGATACCGGTAATGTCCCTAAATCCTGAACCAGCATGGCGTATCCACCACCAAAGTTCCGGATGTAAGTGTCATTTGTTGGAAGCGATGAAGCATTGGGGCTTTTGCTACTCGATTCTGTTCCGGGTTGTGTGCCAAACAAATACTCACCTCGCAGTTGTGTTAAACCCAGTGGGCTTGTCAGGCTAAGTTGTGCATCAAAGCCTATGTATTCACGTTTAGCAAACTCACCTTTATTGGAAGCATTATTGTTCAGTTCGAAACCGCTTCCTTTCATCTTGTACACATTTTCTGTTCCCTGATATACGCCACCATTGTAATACGAAATGCCGGCACCTATTTTAAAATTACGACTTACAGCTTTATTGGCCGACAGGTGTCCGATAAAGTCTTTCCGGTTATCAGTTTCTTGCTTTATTCCATTTCCGGCAAATAATCCCGCTTCTAATTTCAGAAAGTTTAAAGGAGATGTTTTGGGTGCCTGTAATGTAAGCATGCCTCCCAAATCACGTTCGTCAGGGAAAAGCGTTTGAAAAATCATAGAACGTTCAGGAGATTCACGACGGGAAGAAGAATAACTGATTTCATAACCGAAGGGTCGATCAAAAATACCTGCTTTCAATGCTGTTGAACCTATCCACGGGTCTTTAATATTAAGATAAGCATCTTTAAAACTTACTCCTTTTTCTGTAACATCAAGTTGAAAGACGCCGGAAACTAATTTCTCATCGTAGGCAAATTTGATACGCCCGCGTCGTATGCCTATCCGATTGAATGATTTTTCTTTGTCTCCATTGCCGGCACCCACTTTAAGGGAAGCATCCTTTTCTCCATGTTGTAACTGCGTTTGGATATAACCGGAGACTTTTAATTTTTGAAGTTTTTTGACAGCTTCGGACTGTGTCTTGTTTTCTTGCTCCAATTTTTCCAACCGATCAATAATACTTTTATCAGTTGATTCTTGGGCGGATACATTGCTTAATAGACATAAGCAACTCAATACTGTGAAAATACTTTTTTTCATACATCATTGTTAATTGTTCGATGCAAAAGTATTTTTCTTAAATTACAGGGGACTAACTATTTTGTTACGGAAAAAATAAGTTTAAAACAAAATATCCACTTGCATTTCTCCAAACAGCACGTTGCATTTGTCTCAACAGCACGTTGCTAATTCGAAAATGCACGTTGCATTTGGGTAAACAACGCGTTGCATTATCTGTCGGATTCGTCATCCCTCCAATGCTGCGGCTTATTAAGCTCTTCGCAGCACTTTATTTTTCCTTTGCCAACATCGAATCCTTTTTCGCCAATTGGTTGAACCATCCAGCAATCGCTATACTCTTCCAAAATAGGGTGAGGCGCCGGATAACCCAGGTGTTCAGCTTTTGGCATAAATCCATATTGCGGATAATACTCTTTGTGGCCCAGTACAAAAACAAGATTTGAGCCCCGGTTTTGTAGGATTTGAAGCCCGGTTTTTATCAATAATCCTCCGATTCCTTGATGTTGATATTCCGGTTTTACGGCTAAGGGAGCGAGGATATGCATCATCGGTTGCACTTCCTGTTTCGCGAAATAGGCTCTGGTAAAAAAAATATGTCCTGCGGCTTCCTCGTTGTGGAATGCAAGAAGCGAAACCATTGGTTTGGCAGTTGCATCTGTTAATAAATCGGCTACTAATTTTGACTCTTTGTCATAACCAAACGCTTGTTTCTCAACCTCCATGATGAGGTTGAAATCATTTTCGTTCGTTTCTCTGATTTGTATATTGTTCAAATTAATCATTTATCTACTTTGTTCACAGGTCCCATTCAAGAAAAAAAAAGCTCTTTTAGCGGCCGTAAAGGTACAACTTTTTTTTGGGATAAACGAGCGAAGCATAATTTCCCGGATCTTTTCACCAACCCTCTTCCATACCTCATTTCCTTCTCCGTTTTTGGAGAAGGGTAGGGAAGAGGTTTTCTTTTCTTTTCTTTACTTTACTTTACTTTGTTGCATTCCGGCAATATTTAAGCGTTATTCGGAGCTATTAGTACAGTTGAGCCGGCATAATGTATACTTTAACCCCGCTCAACTGTACTTTCCGCACCTGAAACGCCCATTCTATCAACTTTTATCAATCTGTATTTTTTTCTATTTCGATTAAATCATTGGCACCTCCATTAAAAGTATATGTGAATCTTTAAGCGTTTCAATTTTGAATTCATCAGTATCGTACACACCCAATCCGTCTCTTCTTTCCATTACATTGTCGCCAATTTTTACTTCACCTTCGATAAGAAAAATATAGACACCCATATTTTCCTGATGCATTTTATAATCAATACTCTTACCCTGTTCAAATTCTCCAAGAGAAAACCAGGTATCCTGCAACATCTTTGCAGGAGCGCTTCCATCGGGTGCTACAATAGTTGTCATTTTGTTTCTTTTCAGTAACGGGCGAATATCATAATCATTGTATGCAGGATGCGTATTATTCTGCTTAGGCATCACCCAGATTTGAAGAAACTCAACCGGTTCGGTATTGCTGTTATTCATTTCACTGTGATATATACCGGCACCGGCACTCATTGTTTGAATAAATCCCGGAGAAACAACTTTGCTGTTTTGATGGCTATCGCCATGTTGCAATTCTCCTTTCAAGGGTATGGAAATTATCTCCATATTTTTATGAGGATGGGTTCCAAAACCTTCTCCCGGGGCAACGCGGTCATCATTCAATACTCTTAACGCGCCAAAGTGCACTCTCTGGGGATCAAAATACCGGTCGAAGCTAAACGTATGTTTACTATCTAACCAATCATGTAAAGAATGACCTCTTGTCTCAGCTTGATGAAAAATAGTTTTCATAATAATTCCTTTCTTTTTAAAGATTTATAAATATAACAAATGATTGCTTCAGTTGTTTATAGAAAGGCTCTATCATGACATAAGGCAAATCTATACCCGGTTTCTGTGCTTTGCATAGTGTAAATTATATAGCAGTATAAATGAAGTATCAGAGATGGAAAAAGGGTATAGCGACTTTTGACATATTATCCTTAAATTTAAGCATACCACGAAATTTTATATTAGAGTTAATGTCAATTAGAATTAATAATGCCAGGGATTGATTTTTATTCTGAAATTATGTATCCTTATTTGAATTTAAGGACCTAAATGTCTGTGCAAATAAAGTTCCATTGCTGAATACAATGAATAGTATGGTTGAAATTTTAAGCAAAGAAGCGGAGAGTAATATTCTCCGCTTCTTTGTTCTTCTTTTGAAAGTCTTTTTATGTATTCTTATTCTGTAGATATGTAATGAATAAAAAAACGAGCATTGTTCCAACAGCATATATAATTTTAGATATAATACTTTTTCCACCTATATCGAAAAAATATGCAGATAGAAAAAAAAGAATTACACCTACAAGAAAAAAAAGTTTTTTGTTTTTCATGTAAATTTATTCAAAAGCCATTATTACACCTTCAAATGCTGAACCGAAGGCTGCCGAACCAGCTATAGCTGCTGCTCCTGGAGGGGTTGCACCTGTGAAAAGGGCTGCTACTCCAGCAGCTTCAATAGCCGTTCCTGCAGAAATAGCATCAGCTTTTACTATTCTTGTAAGCCCACTTAAAAAGCTTCTTGATTGTACATTTGCTGACCAATAAGAATAAGAGTCTATAGCAACTCCGGCTATAAGTAAGTAATCGTTGATATATTTAGAGCTTTTATAATTTTCCAATACTAACAAAAGATTATTTTTTAGGTCTTCTTTGGTTGAGCTATTGGGTATAGTAGCTAATATATCTCTTAAGCCGTTTTCACCAAAATATTCAGAAATGTTATCTACAGCGTCCTTTGTTCCCTCAACTATTTTCTTTGAATTATCATCTTCTAAAAAACATTGAGGCAAATCGTTACTTAATACGTAACTTTCAAATAGATCATATATTTTTTGTTTTTGTTCAATTTCTGAACTAGTTGAACGAGAAAGAGTAAGTTGCCCTTGTATTTGCTTCAATGTGTTGCTATGATTTTGAGCAATAATAATGTTTCTCTCCAGCAATTGAGCAACCTTTATATCTGTAGATTCTTTTTCCAAATCAGAATTAGAACAAGAACTAATGAGGCTTACTCCTAAAACTACTAATAAATAGATTAACTTTTTCATGATGATTGTATTTTTTATACTCAACAAAAGTATAATAACTAGAAGCTAATTATTATCAATGTTTGCAAAGTTTTATCTATTTAGCTTTTGTTATACTTCTGTCGGCATAAAATTGTGTATTGAGAATCCAAAAAAGATTTCATGTTGTATATTTAAAAGCTACTCAAAGTATGAGCAATGTCACCATAGGAGCAATCATAGGGATACACCCCAACAGTGTTTCAAACTATATAAAGATCTATACGGTTGAAGGGTTTGAAGGCCTTTGCAAGACGAATTATCAACCACAAAAGAGCCGTTTGGAAGCATACAGTCTTTCAATAATTGATGATTTTACCCGCAATCCGATATGCAGTATCAATCAGGCGATAAGCCGGATAAAAGAACTTACCGGGATAGAACGCAAGCCCACGCAAATCAAAGCGTTTCTTCACCGTCATGGTTTCGTATACCTCAAAATGGCAGCTATCCCCGGAAAAGTTGACCCCCCACAAGCAAAAACAATGGCTTGAAACTGACCTGAATCCGGTTATTGAAAAGGCAGAAAAAGGAGAAGTCGAACTTCTGTTTTGTGATGCAGCTCATTTCACCTTATCGGCATTTCTTTGTATGGTATGGGCACGTAGCAGAATGTTTCTCAAAACTTCTCACGGCAGAAACAGAATCAATGTGTTAGGTGCCATAAACGCACTCTCAAAAGAAGTGACTACGCTGATAAACGATACTTACATCACTTCCCAAACAATTATTGAATTTATGGATATTCTTAATGACAAATATCAAAAACCAATTGTGCTTGTTATGGATAATGCTAAATATCAACGATGTAATCTTGTTATAGAAAGAGCAAAATTCACCTAATCTGAACATTATTGAGAGGCTTTGGAAGTTCACTAAGAAGCAAATATTATATGCCAGATATTATGATAATGCCGATGACTTTCATGCTACTGTCAGAGATTTTTTCGCTCAAATAAACGACAAATTCAAGGATGAATTAAGGAGGCTTATGACGCTCAAGTTTCAATTATTTGATAATCTTAACTCACAAAATCAGGCCGCCTGAAGTATAAGTAGAGATTGTATTTATTGTAGTTTAAGCTCGTTTCTGATGAAACGATATTCTTTATCTTTAAATGCAAGTATTTACAATAATAATTGCACATTGTTATTTGTGGTGTGCAATTTTGTTATATCTTTGCGGCTTAAATTTTATAAAACAACAAAAAATGAAGAAATCTTTATTTATCATTACTTGCTTTTTAATTGTTTCAAATTTAACCTTTTCGGGTGGATTGCTCACCAATACAAACCAACATATTTTGTTCTTGAGAAACCCGGCTCGCGGTGCATCTACACAAATTGACGCATTGTATTCGAATCCTGCCGGAATTGCTTTTATGAACGAAGGCTTTCATATATCAATAAATAATCAAAGCGCTTTTCAAACAAGAACCATAAATTCTACCTTTGCTCCGTTTGTAGGTTTTGGCGGTAGCGAGACTAAAACTTATAAGGGAGAAGCATCTGTGCCAATAATTCCCAGCGTTTTTGCGGTATATAAAAGAGATAGATGGTCTTTTGGTACTCATTTTGCAATAACCGGAGGTGGAGGTAAAGCCACCTTTAACAACGGACTTGGCTCGTTTGAATCCATGATAGCCACTCTACCCGAACAAATTGGTGCTACTAAATATTCTGTTGATAGCTATATGGAGGGTAAACAGCTGATATATGGGTTGCAACTGGGGGCTGCTTATCAGATAACCGATTATCTATCAGCTTATGGCGGCTTTCGTTTGAACCTGGTAAACAATGGTTATGTTGGTCATATTCGTGGTATTCAAGCAAATATAGGCGGAGGAGATATGGTTAATGTAAACCAATATTTTACGAATGCTGCTGTTGCTGCCAATGCTGCCGCGCAACAATATTTTGATGCCGGGGATATGGAAAATTATGAGAAATTTAAACAGCAAGCTGCCTCGGCAGAACTTGTGGCCGGTAAAACAAAAGATAAAGAACTGGATTGCGAACAAAGTGGTTGGGGAGTTACACCGATTATAGGGGTAGACTTTAAAATGAACAAATGGAATGTTGGTGTTAAATATGAATTTAATACTCATTTAAATGTTGAGAACAAAACTAAAGTAGATGATACCGGATTATTTAAAGACGGTGTTAATACCCCTCATGATATTCCCAGCTTGTTGTCAATTGGTGTATCGTACGAAATTCTTCCTACATTAAGAGCATCACTTGGATATCATCATTTCTTTGATAAGAATGCCAAAATGGCCAACGATAAGCAAAAGGCTCTTAAAGGGGGTACAAACGAATACATGGCTGGTATTGAATGGGATGTTCACCGCATTGTACAGGTTAGTGCAGGTATGCAACGTACAAAATATGGTTTAGGAGATAACTACCAAAGTGATATGAGTTTCTCTGTAAGCTCTTATTCTTTTGGCTTTGGGGCAGGTTTCAATGTTTATAAAAATCTTAAACTGAATGTTGCCTATTTCTGGACTGATTATGAAGATTACACTAAAAATATGGCAGATTACAATGGCACAGGAAAGCCGGGTAAAGATGTATTTACACGTACCAATAAAGTTTTTGGTGTAGGTTTGGATTATACTTTCTAATAGGTCATTTTCAATACATAATTAATAAATAATTCTAGGTCAGATTCAGGTGAGGGGGGTGTGTCAAAAGTCCTCCTCCGCCCTGCGGGCACCTCCTCCAAAGGAGGATACCATGCGGATTAGGACTTGTTGTCATATTCTATATCAAATCCCCATTCTAAAATCGGATACACTCTTTTCTACCAGAGAAATCTCCTCAAATACAGATTCATTTCCATTGCCTTTGGGACATTGAGAACTGATTCCCAGCCATAATTCAGAAGGATAATTATTCTCATATAAACGAACCATTTGCCAATCTATATTATCAAGCGAATAGTACGATGCGATAGTATAAGTATCGGATGATATTTTTAAATAAACATAAGGTTGTTCTACTGTATCATGATTGCTATCATCGGATGTACCAACGGTTTGAACCGTTACTATTCTATGCTTACCCCTCTCGTCTTGTTCGTAGCAGTGTTTTTGAAAAAAACTATCATTTGAATATACATAGAGTACACCTGCGTTATAAAGGTCGTTAAAGCCCGGTGTTACTTTTGCTGTAAGAGTAAAGGGTTTGGTATTATCAATACGAGTTAATAATATAGGAGCAGTTGTGTTCGATAATTTACCATTGGGATCACTAAAATAGTCCGTTTTTTCTTTTGCGGTGAAAATAATCTTTCCATCTTCCTGTCTTTTTATTGAAGATGCTGCACCATTAATCGATTTGGTAAAGTGAATATCCCCAATAGTAACATCGCACTCGGTTCCACTTACTCTACCATTGGTTTGTAGAGAAGAGTTGGATGAAAGGTTAGCTGCTTCCATTTGTTTTGGAGCATTCTTATTTGTACAATTATGGAAAAGCATCCCTGATACTACCATAGAAATTAAAAAAACTACTCTTTTCATTTTAAATAATTTTATAAGATTAAATACTTTAGGTAACTACTCAGGTATCAAAATAGTGCGCATGCAGCTTATCCTCACTGTTCAA
>DAIMFE010000111.1:0-9357 GCA_036724805.1 Bacteroides sp. | reverse complement strand
CCTCCGTTTAACCTTAAAAAGCCTACATGCTCAATGGCGAGAATAAGCGCTCCCTGCGCATCATTAAAAACGTTTATGATCCGGCTCTTCACGGGACATATTTCTTCCATATTGTCTTCCTGTGTAAGAAGCATGAGTTTATTATCATCCTGCACATACACTTCATTCCCTGCCGAATGCATATACGCGAACAGCCCTGCCGGCCGGATTTCGGTCAGCTCACCCGTATCGGGTTTATACTTATAAATGATTGCTCGCGACTGGAAATAAACATATGTATTGCCCGGGGGGATGGATATCCGCCAAAAGTCGTGCTTTTTATAACCCGACCCATTGTTTCTGAATAACTGCACATAATTCATATGCCCGTAATCGTCGGTTTCCCAATAGCCGAATTCATTGGTTCCCGCACTGTAAATGCGTTCGGAATCACTATCGTATGCCAACGCCCGGATAATCTCCTGTTGGGGAGTTTTATATAATCGCCATCTCACGCCATCGTAAACTATCAGTCCACTGTTAACCGCCAGGTACATAAAGCCATTCATGCCTTCACACACATTCCATACTTGTTTCTGCGCAATGTTTATTTCATTATCGCTAAAATACTCAATATATCTGTTGCCTATCCGGGGTAACGCAAGAGATTGTGCTGTAGTAAATTGCGTATAAAACAATGTCACCATTATAAAAGCAAATAGTGTATTTTTCTTCATAAGGTTATCTATCAGGTAGTAGTTTATCACAAAAATAACGAAAAAGAGCACATTTATTGTATTCAGGATATGCAAAATGGTCATGTTGTAGTTTTGTAGGGGTGGATAAAACGAAAAAGAGCAAATTTATTGTATTCAGGATATGCAAAATGGCCATGTTGTAGTTTTGTAGGGGTGGATAAATTGTAATTTCTTTAGGCAACCTTATATCTTTGCACGGCAAGCAGGTCCATATTCAATCCATAATTAATCCATAATACTAAATCATTTATTTTATGTTTTACATGATCAAAAAAGCAATCAACAAATTGCTGGTAGCAACGATACTAACCGTATTGATACTTTCGTGTTCGGGGCATTCAGATAAGAAACCCCTTATTTTGTTACGCTCGGGCTGGCAAATTGAGAATATCGGCGATATTGCTCACACACCGGGGTTTCTGGCTCTGGCAGAGAAATACATCCCCGAAGCAGAGGTATACTTCTGGCCGTTCTATCACCACATCCCCGAAGCAGAGATTGCTATCTTTAAGGAACGATTCCCATCCTTGAAAGTAGTATACGGTACGCTTTCTGTCGACGGGAAAGCATCCACCCCCGAACTGGCAGACGCTATTGCCGCTGCCGATCTCTTCATCAATAACTCGGGGCCGTCTACGCTGGGTTGGGAAGAGGCTATGACTTTTAAGAAGATAACCGGCAAACCCTACGGTGTATATGGAGTTACGTATGGCCTGTATGGTGTTCCCGAAAAAGAAATGCTGAGCGGGGCGGCTTTTGTGTTTTTCCGCGATACCGTTTCCATGGTCCGGGCCAAGGCAGAGGGTGTACGGGCATCCATCGTAGGCTTTGCACCCGATGCCGCTTTTGCAACCGATTTGACCGACGATGCCAAAGCGGAAGAATTTCTGCGGGCTAACGGATTAGATGAACAACAGTTTATTTGCTGCATTCCTAAACACCGGTTTACACCTAATTGGCTTCACGAAATTAAAAAAAGACCTTTCGACGCGGAACGCCATGCCCATAACGAAGCCATGAAAGAACACGACCATGCCCCCATGGTTGCCGCCATTACGGAAATAGCACGCACTACCGATCTCCATGTGCTGATTGTGCATGAGGACGAAACAGAGATTCCGATTGGCAAGGAATGGGTTTATGATAAATTACCCGAAGATGTGAAGCCGCGCGTGGTATGGCACAACCGTAAATGGCTCCCCGATGAAGCTATTAGTATTTACAAGCGTTCTGTAGGGCTATTCAGTCACGAAATGCACAGCCCCATCTTTTGTATTGGGCACGGCATTCCCGCCATTGTAGTGAGGTGGGAAGAACAGAGCAGTAAAGGTACCATGTGGGAAACCATTGGGCTGGGAGAGTGGCTGTTCGATTTCGACAACGAAGAAGATGTACAACGGTATTTACCAACCGTGCTTTCTATAGCTCGCAACCCGGAAGCGGCGAAAGCAAAAGCCGAAACGGCAAAGAATTTTGTGGAAAAGAAACAGGAAGAAACCATGAAAGTGGTGCGCTCATTTCTTTATAAAGACGGATTGAAATCCAATTATTAATAACCCTCTGTTAATATTTAATTTTCGAGATTATGAAAAAATACATGATTAGAAAAAATGATTCTGCAGCAATCAGAAAAACAAGATTGTTTGCCGGAGCAATTGTTATTCCATTGTTAATCGGTGGAGCTGATGTTTATTCCCATCCGCTAACCCCGACCGTTGTTAACGATGTTACCTCTGTTTCACAACAGAGCCGGCAACGTAAAATAACAGGTGTGGTGGTTGATGCTCAGGGAGAACCTGTTATTGGTGCGGTGGTTTCAATACCCGCTTCCCAAACCGGAGCCATTACCGACATAGATGGGCGGTTTGAAATACCAGGCCCTGCAGGAAACTTCAAGATTAAAGTATCATTTATAGGCTATGAAAAGAAAGTCGTTGATGTAGAAGCGGGTAAGGATTCGTACAGCATTACGCTTCAGGAAGACACCCAATTGTTAGATGAAGTGGTAGTGGTTGGTTATGGTACCATGAAGAAAAAGGATTTAACAGGTGCGATAGGTTCCGTAAAAGGAGATGAATTGGCAGCCCGTAAAACCACCAACTTGTCGGCTGCGCTGCAAGGTGCAGTTTCGGGTGTTATGGTAACCAGAAGCAGCAGTGAACCCGGATCCTCCGCAAGCATTCGTGTACGTGGTGTAACTACGATCAGTGATTCTTCTCCGTTGGTAATTGTTGATGGTGTTCCCGGAGATATTAATCAGATAAATCCGGAGGACGTAGAAACGCTCACTGTTTTGAAAGATGCGGCTTCGGCCTCTATCTATGGTTCCCGCGCGGCAGCCGGTGTTGTGGTGATCACCACCAAACATGCCAAAACAGACGAGTTGTCTTTTACCTACAATTTTGAACAGGGATGGGAAATACCAACCAATCAACCAAAGTTTGTGGGAGTCCGGCGATACATGGAGATGTTTAATGAATTAAGATATAACGATAATCCCTCCGGTGGCTGGAATCAACGATTTACTGAAGATGAAGTGAACAATTGGGTGAAGTATCATGAAACAGATCCCGATAAATACCCTATCGAGGATTGGCAGAAGTTGTTAATGAAAAGTTCTGCTCCCCGTACCACTCACTCGGTAAATTTTGCGGGAGGCAGTAAAACCGTTCAAAGCAAAATGTCATTCCGTTACGATCAGACAGAGGGATTACATGTGAATAAGGACTATGAGCGTTTTATTATTCGTGCTAATAACGATTTTAAAATCAATAAGTTCCTTGAAGCTCATCTGGATATGAATTTCAGCAGATCGAAAACCGTATCGCCCAATGTGAATCCGTTTGAAGTTCAGAATATGCAGATCCCTTCTATATATGCTGCAAGATGGACCAATGGACAATGGGGCGACGTGAAAGACGGAGCCAACACGCTGGCACGCATTACCGATGGTGGCGAAAACACCATATGGAACAATCATATTTCGGGTAAAGCGGCCATTGATTTATTGCCTTTTAAGGGATTGAAGATTTCTGCCGTAGTTGCTCCCAATTATACTTTTTATAAAAACAAGCAATTCGTGAAACAACTTCCTTACACCTTTGCTGATGACCCGAATACGATTAAAGGATATATGGGCGATTGTTTTACCACCAAACTAACGGAGCACCGGAATGATAATTATGACGTAACCACTCAGTTATTTGCCAATTATGCGGTAGACCTCGGCTGGCATAGCATCACTGCTATGATAGGATACGAAGATTATTACGCCTTCTGGGAAAACTTATCCGCATCGAGAGACCAGTATAAAATGACAGGTTATCCATACCTGAATGTTGGTCCTGCCGATTTCCGTGATAATAGTGGAGACGCTTATGAATATGCTTATCGTTCTTTCTTCGGGCGGTTAACGTATGGTTTTGCCAATCGCTATTTGCTACAGGCAAATGTTCGCCGGGATGGCTCTTCCCGCTTCGCCTCGGATAACCGTTGGGCTACATTCCCTTCGTTCTCTGCCGGTTGGGTGGTTTCGGAAGAATCTTTTATAAAGAAAATGAACCTGAAAGGATTGTCGTATCTCAAGTTGAGAGCTTCGTGGGGAACACTTGGAAACGAACGTATCGGTAGCTATTATCCTTATCAGGCATCCATGGATTTTAATACCGCGTTGTTTATTAACGGTGCAAGTGTGGTGTCGGACCTCACCGCGGCACAGCAGGACTATGCCGTACGTAATATTTCCTGGGAAACAACCGAAACCTGGGATATCGGTTTGGATGCTAACTTCCTGGATAACCGTTTGTGGTTAACTGCCGATTATTACAGAAAGGACACCAAAGACATGTTATTGCCGGTTCAGATTCCCGGATTTATCGGTTATAACAGCCCGAATGTGAATGCCGGTAAAATGAAAACAACAGGATATGACATTGATTTAGGATGGCGTGACCAGCAGGGCGAATTCTCGTATTCTGTTTCTGTGAACTTTTCCGACTTCGTATCTAAAATGGGAGATATGAACGGCACGCAGATGCTGGGCTATAGGGTGAAAATGGAAGGTAGTGAGTTCGATGAATGGTACGGATACGTAAGCGACGGACTGTTCCAGACGGAAGCAGACCTGCAAAATTCTCCTAAACTGAATCAGAATACCCAGGTAGGGGATATCAAATACAAGGATATTTCCGGACCGGATGGTGTTCCCGACGGACAGATTTCTCCCGAATACGACCGCGTATTGTTGGGTGGTTCACTGCCCCGGTATATGTTTGGGGCTAACTTGAATGCATCTTATAAAGGGTTTGATTTAGGTATTGTTTTGCAAGGGGTGGGCAGTCAAAATGCAAGAATCGACCCTGTAATGGTAGAAGGTTTTACAAACCAATGGGGAGATTTCCCCACCGTTTTAGACGGTAATTATTGGAGCTCCTTAAAATCGGACGCAGATAATGCCAGAGCCAAATATCCTCGTCTGACCTATTCAAATAGAAACGCCAATTATGGTCAAATGTCCGACTATTGGCTTTTTAACGGTCGTTATCTGCGTTTAAAGAATGTAACCTTAGGATATACATTGCCAACAGCCCTTACACAGAAACTTTATATGAATAAAGTTCGGGTATATGTATCGGGAAGCGACCTGCTTTGCTGGCATAATTATCCTAAAGGATGGGACCCTGAAAGAAGCTCAGGCAGTACGGCGGGATATCCTATCACAACATCGCTTTTATTTGGTATATCTGTTCAATTTTAAAACCGGTAAATATGAAATTCAAAAATATAGCATTAATATGGGGTTGTATGATTGCTCTGGCTTCTTGCCATGATTTGAGCTTAAACCCACTCGCAAATGGTTCTACCGAAAGTTGGTATCAGGAAGAGGCCGAAGTTGAAATGGCCGTAAATGAATTGTATCGGAGCATTTTCTGGACACAAGACGGCGGCGAATATACCGATTGGTCGGACGATTACCAGAACCGGGGAACGTTAAGACCTTTTGAGAATGCGACAGTCAACGGTCAAACTCCGGAAGTTTCCACCCTTTGGGACAATATGTATATGATGATTGCGCGGGCGAATGGCGTTATAACCAAAGGGGAGATTGCTATTGATAAAGGAGCAAACAAAAATAAAATAGAGGTATTGATTGGTGAAGCTCATTTTTGCAGAGCTCAGGCTTATGCCAATTTGGTATTCAAGTTTGGCGATGTTCCTTTGGTTACGGAATCAATTACTATTGATGAAGGATTCAAGATGGGACGTACGGATAAAGCTACCATTCTGAAACAAGTTTACTCTGATTTTGATGAAGCTATTGCTATTCTGCCTCAAACAACAAGTGGTATAAAGCGAGCTACCAAAGGTGCCGCCCTTGCACTGAAGGCCCGTATTGCTCTTTACATGGGCGATTGGGCTACAGCGGCCGAAGCTGCTAAAGCCTGTATGGACTTAGGACAATATAAACTGCATGCCGATTACTCCAGCCTGTTTTATCAACACACACTAGAATCAAGTGAATTCATCTTCCTGGTTCCGCGTGCTGTTGAATATAATGAGTTTATCCGCGATGCCATCACACGTAACCACTTCCCACGTAATACCCAGGGCTTTTGCGCCATATACCCTACATGGGATTTGTTTGCGTCTTATACCTGTACGGATGGTTTGCCTATTGACGAATCTCCTTTATTTGATTCTCACAATCCATTCGAAAACAGAGACCCCCGTTGTTCCATGACGATTGTACCGTTCGGCACAAATCATTTGGGAGTAGAGTACAATCCGCATCCGAGTGCCAGTCAGGTAATGAATTACGAAACCGGTCAGTTAATTACAAATAACGATACCCGGGTGAATCACGAATATGCTTCATGGAATGGCCTTGTTTGGAGAAAAGGTGTGGATAAGAGTTGGTTCGATAATGGATATCAAATAGCTCCGCCACGGATTATCAGTCGTTATGCCGACGTGCTGCTTACTTACGCGGAAGCTAAAATAGAGTTGGGACAGATTGACCAAAGTGTGTTGGATGCCATGAACGAAGTCCGCGCACGTGCCTATGGTGTCGATAAGTCGAAAACAACCCAATATCCGGCTTTCACAACAACCGACCAGGATGCTTTGCGCTATCAACTGCGCACTGAGCGCCGGATGGAGTTTCCTATGGAATGTCTCCGTTATGCCGACCTGATTCGTTGGAAACTGGCGGATTGGGCTATGAACCAAAAGTTATACGGTCTTGCTTTCGTAAAAGGGCAAACGGCAACCAGCGAGCAATTGGCCGATTGGTTCTGGGCTTTCACTCCTGATATTAATGAAAACGGATTACCCGATTTTACCAAGCTGGAAAGTGCCGGAAAGATTGTTTCTCTTGCGCAACGTCGTTTCGATAAACGTCAATACTTGTGGCCCATCCCCACATCCGAGATTATCATTAACGATAATATGAAACAAAATCCGGGTTATTAAAAACTATTTTAACGTACCTGTTATATAGGAAGAAGGGATAGAAATTACTCATATGATTAATTGAACTGCGGAGTTACGCCATGTTTAAGTTTTCATGCGGTATGGAGAGGTAAGAACTCTGTGTTAATTCGCGTAATTCTGCGGTTCAAATAATAATCATGAAAAATCAATTTAGTTTTGTATGAAGAAGAAAATTAATATAACAGTTCTTTTGTTGTGTCTTCTGTTTTGCTCTGCTTTGCCATTAAACGCGCAACAGATATTACAGAATGTGTATGCCCGTGAAATAACCGGCCTCAACGGCAACTGGGAGATTATCGTCGACCCCTTTGATACGGGCTACTATGATTATCGATTGAACAGCACGAATGGCTTTTTTAAAAACCTGAAACCCAAATCTAAATCGGATTTGGTGGAGTACGATTTTGTGAAGACCGAAACCTTGAAAGTGCCCGGCGATTGGAATACACAATCCGATAGGTTCTTTTTTTACGAAGGCAGCATATGGTACAAGAAAGATTTCAATTATCATAAGAAAGACGATAAAAAGGTTTACCTCTATTTCGGTGCGGCCAATTATGTGGCCAATGTTTACCTCAACGGTGATGTCATAGGTATGCATGAAGGTGGGTTTACACCTTTCAGCTTTGATATTACGGATAAGGTGAAAGAAGGGAATAACTTTGTGATACTGCGGATGAACAACCACCGTAAACCGGAAGGAGTGCCCACTGTTAATTCCGACTGGTGGAATTACGGAGGCATAACACGGGATGTTTTATTGGTTGAAACCCCTGTGGTTTATTTAGACGATTACTCCATTGGCTTAACCAAAGGCAAATACAACGAAGTTAGCGGATATGTACAAACCAATGTAAAGAAAACCGGTATCTCTGTAAAAGTAAGCATTCCGGAACTGAAAGTAAATCAAACGCTAACTACTGATGAGACAGGGAAAGCCCTTTTTACAATTAAAACTTCTCCCCGGTTATGGAGCCCGGAAGAGCCCAAACGCTATAATGTTCTTATTTCTTGTGGGGATGATATTATTAATGATAAAATAGGTTTCCGTCAAATAGAGACAAGAGGAAAAGGTATCTATTTAAATAACAAGCAAGTTTTTTTACGCGGCATCTCTATTCACGAAGAAGCGCCTTTCCGCCAAGGACGTTTAGATAGCGAAATGGAATGCCGTACACTGTTAGGATGGGCCAAGGAACTGGGATGCAACTTCGTGCGCCTTGCTCACTATCCGCACACCGAGAAAATGGTACGTATTGCCGAAGAAATGGGGTTAATGGTATGGAGTGAAATCCCTGTTTACTGGACTATTCATTGGGAAAATCCGGAAACATTTAAAAATGCGTCCAACCAACTGAGCGAGATGATAAACCGCGATAAGAACCGTTGCGCGGTAGTGGTATGGTCTATTGCCAATGAAACCCCACACAGCGAAGCCCGCGACAACTTCCTGAGCACGCTGGCCCATCAGGTTCGTAGTGCCGACAATACCCGTCTGCTGAGTATGGCCATGGAAGTATCCTGGAAACCCAACAGCGTTTGTACCATTGACGACAACATGAATAAATATGTAGACATCATCAGTTTCAATTGCTATATTGGTTGGTATGGCGGCAAATTAGAAGACTGCAAAACCCGTAAATGGGAGATTCCTTATGATAAACCTTTCTTTGTCAGTGAGTTTGGAGCCGGCGCGCTACAGGGCTTTCACGGTGACGTGGATGAGCGCTTTACAGAAGAATATCAGGAAGAACTCTATAAACAGACATTGGCTATGTATAACCGCACCGAAGGATTTTCCGGAATGTCGCCCTGGATTTTAATGGACTTCCGATCCGCCCGCAGGCAGTTACACGGGGTGCAGGATTTCTTCAATCGCAAAGGTTTAATTTCTGAAAACGGTCAGAAGAAGAAAGCATTCTATGTTCTTCAGGCGTTTTATGAACAGAAAAAGAAAGAATATGAATTCGGAGTGAGATAAGGAATAAATAGGTTGTTGTTAGTAAACATTGAAACAGAGCTCTTTACTTTGTGGGAATCTATAGTATAATAAGTGGGTAATATTTCAATTTTCTAAATATAAAAATTAATATTAATGGCCAAATACATTCATTTAAGTCGATCGATT
>DAIMFE010000110.1:0-9688 GCA_036724805.1 Bacteroides sp. | reverse complement strand
TTATTTAAAGATGCCGGGCTAACCACACCACTCGTACTAGACACCCTCTACCTGTCGCCACTTCTGTTTCCCGCACGACCTTACCACCATCTGGTAAAAGACGATAAATTGCAGAGCGATGATGTAAATAATCCGCTGAATGATTCGCTGAAAGCACGCGAATTGTTTCTTGCCGAACTCGAAGCCTTCAACCATCTGCCGGAAGACCTGAAAAATATCTATTACTATTTGTTAGGTAACACCCAAGAATTCAGTGCTTTTTTTCGTTATATTAATTTCCACCCCGACAACACAGCAGATGGTAATCACCTGATTCTACAACATTTCAGGAAAGAAATCTGCGAATACGCCCCTCTTGAGCAAATCAGCCGCGAACATCCGATTGAGCTTGCTTATTGCCTGTCACTAATCAATATCGCCGACCGTTACTCCATCACTCCACGATGGGTGCTACACAATTATCCCGCCGTTGGTAGCCTGATGCATCGTTTACGAAACACATCCTGCCTCACCGGTTGCTCCTATTGCCAGCAGGCTTTCGACATTCATCGGGGGCTGAAAAGGTATTTTCATTTCGATGCTTTTCGTTCCTACAATGGCGAACCACTACAGGAAAATGCAGTACAGGCAGCCGTAGAAGGGAAATCCATTCTTACAGTTTTCCCTACCGGAGGAGGAAAATCCATTACATTTCAACTTCCTGCACTGATGAGTGGTGAACAAGTAAAAGGACTCACTGTGGTGATTTCTCCCCTGCAATCGCTGATGAAGGACCAGGTTGATAACCTGCACGGGCACAACATTACCGAGGCAGTAACCATCAATGGGCTACTTGACCCCGTGGAACGTGCAAAATCGATAGAACGTGTGGCCAACGGGTCGGCATCGATTCTTTATATTTCCCCCGAGTCATTGCGGTCGATCACTATTGAGCGATTGCTGATGAGTCGCAATGTTGTGCGATTTGTGATCGATGAAGCACATTGTTTCTCGGCTTGGGGACAGGATTTCAGAGTGGATTACCTCTATATTGGTGATTTTATACACGCTTTGCAAAAGAAGAAAAATCTGGAACAACCGATACCTGTATCGTGTTTCACGGCTACTGCCAAGCAGAAAGTTATAGAAGATATCCGAGCTTATTTTCATCAGAAACTCGGATTGAACCTTGAGCTGTTTCGTGCTCCGGGTTCACGCACTAATCTGCAATACGAGGTACTTCAAAGAAAGGAAGATCAAGAAAAATACAATACGTTGCGCGAACTTATTGAGCAAAAGAATTGCCCTACCATTGTCTACGTATCCCGTACACGCACAGCCACACGATTGGCCAAGAACCTGCAAAAAGACGGATTCAACGCACGTGCTTTCCATGGGAAAATGGATATTCAGGATAAAACAGGCAATCAGAATGCTTTCATTGCGGGTGAAGTTCAGGTGATGGTGGCGACCTCTGCGTTCGGTATGGGCGTGGATAAGAAAGATGTAGGGCTGGTGGTACATTACGAAATATCGGATTCGCTCGAAAACTATGTTCAGGAAGCCGGACGGGCAGGACGCGATGAACATATCACAGCTTCTTGTTATGTACTTTTTGACGAGGAAGATCTCAGTAAACATTTCATTCTGCTGAATCAAACACGGCTGCACCTGAAAGAGATACAGCAGGTGTGGAAAGCAATCAAAAGCCTGACGCATTTTCGAAAAAGCGTATCTCAGTCTGCACTCGAAATTGCACGTAAGGCTGGTTGGAACGATAATATTGCGGATATTGAAACGCGCGTGACTACTGCTATAGCTGCCCTTGAAGAAGCCGGTTATCTGCGGCGCGGACAGAATATTCCACGGATTTTTGCCGATAGCATCCTTGCTCGTACCGCGCAGGAAGCTATCGAACGGATAAATAGTTCGAAGCGTTTCAATGATGATCAACGTACGAAGGGGGCACGAATTATTAAAAAACTGATCTCGACCAAAAGCCGGGCACATGCCAATAACGAGACCGGAGAATCACGGGTTGATTATATCGCTGATCAACTGGGCATTCACCGAGAAGAAATAATCGAAATCATCACCCTACTGCGCGAAGAAAAGATACTGGCTGATGCCCGCGATCTGACTGCTTATATCAATCCGGGAGAGAATAGCAGCAAGTCTATCGAAATCGTAAGAAATTATAATCACCTGGAGCGTTTTCTGTCTACGATTATCACGGAAGAAGAGAAAATATTCAACCTCAAAGAGTTGCGCGAACAGGCTGAAGAGAGTGTCGGCCATGCCATTACTCCGGATAAACTGCGAAAACTTCTTAATTTTTGGGCAGAGAAAAACTGGATACTCCGCCATTACCGCGATGATGCCGGCAACCATGTAAGCCTCATGCTCACCCCACAAGCAGGAAATACGTTCGAGCACAAAATCAGGAAACGCCACCTACTGGCTCATTTTATCATTGAATACCTTTTCCGGAAAAAAGAGGAAAACTATGTAGAGTTTTCCGAACTGGAACTGCTCGATACGTACCGAAACCGCAGTGATCTGTTCCGTGCAGCTAGTGAGGCAGATGATAAGGTGGATACATACGATATCGAAGATACGCTATTCTACCTTTCGCGCACAGGTGCATTGCAAATTGAGGGCGGATTTCTGGTGACCTACAACAAACTGACCATCAACCGTCTGGAACGCAACAATCAGATTTTGTATAAACAGGCTGACTACCGACACCTGGAACTACATTACGAGCAGAAAATCCAACAAATTCATATTGTAGGCGAGTATGCCCACAAGATGATTGAAGACCATCGGCAGGCGCTTACTTTTGTTGATGATTATTTCCGACTCAACTACGCATCTTTTCTGCAAAAATACTTCCCCGGAAGTCGCAAAGATGAGATCCGCAAGCGAATGACGCCCGGAAAGTACAAACAGCTTTTTGGCGGATTATCAGAAGCCCAGTTAAATATCGTCAATGATAACACTTCCCGTCACATCGTGGTTGCCGCCGGTCCCGGAAGCGGAAAAACCCGTCTGTTGGTTCACAAGATTGCTTCATTACTAATGATAGAAGATGTGAAGCACGAGCAGCTGTTGATGCTCACTTTCTCACGAGCCGCCGCTACCGAGTTTGCCATGCGCCTGCGTGAACTTATCGGAAAGGCTATCGGCTATATTGCCATAAAGACGTTTCATTCTTATTGCTTCGATCTGTTGGGACGACAGGGGTCGGTCGAAAGGTCAGCATCCATCATCAGAGACACCATTGACCGCATTCGCATGAATGAGGTGGAGACTAGCCGCATCACCAAAACAGTTCTTGTTATCGATGAAGCGCAGGATATGACTGCCGATGAATTTGAACTTATTACTGCCCTGATGGAGAAGAATGAGGAACTGCGCGTGATAGCCGTAGGCGATGACGACCAGAATATCTTTGCTTTCCGTGGATCGGACTCGCGGTATATGCGCGAACTCATCACTCGCCACAGAGCGCGTTTTTACGAACTTCCGGTCAACTACCGCAGTAAGAGTAATCTGGTGGATTTTGCCAATCATTTTGCCCTGCAAATGCATGGCCGCATGAAGACATCCAATATTCTTGCGGCGCAGCAAGGCAAGGGTACGATTAGTGTCACCCGCCATGTTTCTGCTAAAATGTTGGTTCCACTGTTACATGACATCATACATGCCCCGCTTGCGGGGAGTACGGGGGTGCTCACCAACCGAAATGAAGAAGCCATGTACATTGCCTGTCTGCTGCGCGAGAAAGGTTTGCCCGTCCGTCTAGTACAGACAAATACTGATTTCGATCTCCGTAATTTGGACGAGATGCACACTTTCAATCGTATGCTCAACCTTCATCTCGATACTACGTTTATTGACGATGAGCGATGGGAACATTCCTGCCGAGAGCTGAAAAAGGAGTTTGAAAAAGCTACTACATCTGAATTGTGTCAAAATATTCTCTCCCGTTTTGCCGAATCTTCTCCTCGTAAATACCGATCGGACTGGGAACTATTTCTCATCGAATCTTCACTGGAAGACTTCTACGATTCGCAAGGTGAAACGATTTTCGTTTCTACCATCCACAAAGCGAAGGGTCGTGAGTTCGATAATGTTTTCGTTTTGCTCAATGGCATGGACATGCTTTCTGAGGAGGAAAAACGCAAAATTTATGTAGCTATCACCCGTGCCCGTACGTATCTCTCTGTTCATCTCAATGGTCATTATCTGGACGATGCGGCTGAAAGATGTAACGCGCTTCTTCAAACCGATTACGCAGAATATCCGTTGCCAGATAAACTATCTATTTTATTAAGCCACAAAGATGTGCAGTTGAATTTTTTCTTGTATGATCATCAGCAAGATCATATCGAAGGATTGAAAAGTGGAATGCCTCTCATTCCAACCGAAAAGTCATGTAAGAATCCAGCCGGTTATGAGATTTTGAGGTTTTCGGCAGGATTTCGAGACAAGATTAAACTGTTGGAGGGGAAAGGATATTTCCCGGTTGGGGCAATGGTTAATTTTGTTGTGCATTGGAAAAGGAAAGAGGATGGTATGAGGGGGCGGATAGTACTGCCTATTGTGGAGTTTAGAAGAGTACAAGCCGAGTAAGGTTATTATTAAATAGATAAGTGCGGTAATAGATAATACTTATTAAACGTTTATATAAAAGATAATTTATCCTTCAATAGCGGATAGTATTTCGCTGAAATTTCAATTTTTAGCTCGTTAAAAGGAGGATAAAACACACAATAATGTTTTTTCTTCTCTTTATTTATAGAAAAAAGGAAGTTCATATTAATAATGTGATGCTGGGTAGATTGAAAGAAATTGTTATTCACTCTAAGAATTTCATCACCCTTTGTAGCATACTTAAGCAAATAACAAGAATTGTCGGCTAAAATAACCCTCCATTGGCGTTTAACTTTTCCATCGTATTCAAAATATACTACTTGAGATACCTTTACTATGAGATGTCCATTCTCTGCATTGAGTGCAATTAGCCCTGTTTTCTCTGTAAGGTGCTCAATCTCCTGTCTTATATTCAATTTTTGATTTACAAGTTTACCCGCCACCCGTTCAATAATGGTATCCAATTCTTGTGTTGTATACGGCTTTTGCAAATAATCGAAAGCAGAATGCCTGATGGCTTCCATTTTATAATCATGAGCTGTATAAAATACCACACACATATTCTTATTTTTGGTAAAATCGGCTATTTCCTGCAAAAATTCAATACCATTCATCACCGACATTTCCATATCAAGAAACAACAAATCGGGCATATTTACCTTTACAAACGATAAAGCTCCGACAGCCGAAGTAAAGCTTCCTGTTAATAATATATTCTCATAATTTTTAAGGTCGTTCTGCAAAGCCTCAACACAAGAGTGTTGATCGTCAATGATTACTGTATTTATTATTTTCATAGCTCGTATTTATAAGATAATGGAATGGATATTACTACCTTTGTTCCCGGTCTTGATGATGAATCACTCGCGTTTTGTATGGTAAACTCCATCTTTTCAATATTTCTGGAATTTAATAATTCAATCGTTTGCTTTAATATTTGCAAACCTTGTTTTGTGTCGTTATCATTTTTCACTGAGTTTCCGGAGCTAAAGCCAACGCCGTTATCAATAATTTCTATCTGGATTTTACCCCATGTACTAAGTATGGAAATATCAATATAATCAAACTTATCGGGTACCGGAAATGCAGACTTGATTGCATTTTCAACAGGAATCTCCATCAGCATGGATAGAATACGCATTTTTACATCTACTTCATCGTCAACATGCCATTTGATTTCAGGGAATAGAGTTGTGGTGCTTCTTCTTAGATCTATATAATTATTAACGATTTCCAACTCTTCCTCCAGGGTAACAAAAATCTTATCGGATACCAGAAGTTCGTTTCTTAAAGATTTCACCAATAAATCTAATGTACCCGATTCTAGCGAATGCCGTAAAGATGGCATTGCCGCTGTTATTACATTTTTAATATAATGCGGTTTCATCCTGTTTTTAATATTACTGGCACGGAGAATAGCCAATTGGTTTAACTGCTCGTTAAATTCATTATTTTTCTTTTTTCGCCAGTAAAAGACTATCACAATAATTACCAAAAGAGCGAATAAGGAAATTAATATGATTAAATAATTCTGAGTTCTTAAACTCATTAATTTACCTTGTTGATTTGATATTTCAAGATTTCTGCTCAAAAGGGTTGTATCCCGTTCATAGCGAAAGCTAACTTCTGCAAGTTTATGTTGCAATGTGATGTTTCGTAAAGAATCATCATATTGGTCGGCCAGCACTCTATATGTATAAGCTTTTCTAAAATTATTTCTTTCACTATACAATTTCTCCAGACGTTTATTGATATAATATCCATAAAGGGGCATAACGGGATTAGCAGAATAATCCCAAGCCAACATATTTTCGCCTTTAGTAATATTTCCTATCAGTAAATTTAAGTAACCATATAAACCGTTATAATAATATTGAAGTGAAGGAGAAATGGATTCACCAGCATATTCTTTACCTTTATCAAAATAATATCTTGCTGAATCTACTTGGTTGTTTATCAAATATATTTCGCCAATATTAAAATTAGCGACTGACTGCCATTGGGGATTTTGTGCTTCATTTGCATTCTCTTTTGCCTTTTCAAACCAATAAAATGCCTTTTCTAAATTCTGCTTATTAAAATAGTAATAATTGCCTCTGGATGTTGCATAAAAATCTTTTTCATAAATATCCCGTTCATCATACTGACTTTCTATTCGCATGAAATACTCTTCGGCCTTGGAAAAGTTACTTAAATCCGCATATAACTTTGCCATGCCACTGTAAATTGAAAACTCAAATGCATCTTTTTGTCCAATAGAATCCGCCACAGAATAAGCCTTCAGATAATAATCAATAGCCAATGGGAGCTTTCCTTCTTTCACTGAGCAATCTGCTAAACTTATATATATAAATGGAATCGATGTCTTCTCATTAATCTCATAAAACGCATCAATTGATTTCTGGTAATAAACTGCCGCAGAGTCTCTTCTTTCTTGTGTAAAATAAAACACTCCGGTGTTATTCAAAATAAAAGCCCTGCGCCCAAGAAACTCCTCGTTATCAGAATGCCTTTCGCAAAGCGCTATTAGGTTGTGACTTAGGGCAATCGCCGAATCTATTTTCTGTTCGTAATATAAACATTGGGTATAAAGCGACCAAAGTTTACACATATCCAAACTATCCGTACTCACAGATAGTTCTTCCCGAAGTTTATCTTTTACAAATTGTGGATCAACAAATATTTGTTTTTTCAAACTGTTTATTAAAGTATCCATACGAGAATCGATGATCTCCGTACGAACAGATTTATGGGTACAATTCGATAAAAGAAACAATAATAAAATATAAGAAACAAAAGACCCGTTGTGCCTAAACATAGCTTATTTGTGAATTTGTGAATGATATTTACTCCTTGCAAATATAATATTTTTTTATATCACAATTACATTTTTTACAAAATCGTCAATCTCCTCCTCCTTTTTTGAGCATCTTATCGCATAAACCTCTCTATATATTTATATCTTTGCGCCAAATTTCAAAAAACAATACTACAATGAAGAAGATTTTAACATTTGTCATCCTACTGTGCGGCTGTTTAGCGATTAATGCACAAAACATTCAGTTTCACTACGATTCGGGACATTGGTTGTATAACGATCTCGACAATCGCCCTAAACTAACAACCACCGTAGAAATGTTTAAACCCGATAAATGGGGAAGTACATTTTTCTTTGTGGATATGGACTATACCAGCAAAGGAGTGGCTGCGGCGTATTGGGAAATTGCCCGGGAATTGAAATTCTGGGAAGGGCCCCTATCTGCACATGTAGAATATAATGGTGGATTACAATATATAAATAACGCCTACCTTGTTGGGCCAACGTATACTTACAACAGTACCGATTTCGCTAAAGGATTTACTTTAACCGCTATGTATAAGTATATTCAGAAGAATTCTTCTCCCAACAACTTCCAGCTTACAGGCACATGGTATCTGCATTTCTCTAAACAAAAATTCACTTTTAGTGGCTTTGCCGATTTCTGGCGTGAAAAGAATCCTGTTACCAACAAAGAGTTTATATTTCTTAGCGAACCTCAGTTCTGGATCAATTTAAATAAATTCGATTTTGCTGATGATAATTTCAACTTAAGTGTAGGTACAGAGGTTGAACTTAGCCAGAACTTTGCTGCTCGCAAAGGGTTCTATTGTATACCTACGCTTGCATTTAAATGGACGTTTAATTAGTTGAGAGTTGACAGTTGAGAGTTACCTTGCGGTTTTATGCAAGGCAACTTCAATTGTAAATCATAAATCGTAAATAAAAATGTTGTTAGAAAAATTATTCGGATTCACCAAGAAACATAATCTTCGGATAGAAATATTGGCAGGTATAACTACTTTCCTTACCATGGCTTATATTCTGGCAGTTAATCCAAGTGTATTAAGCGCCACCGGAATGGATAAAGGAGCCTTGTTTACATCTACTGTAGTTGCTTCGGTTATTGGAACATTGTTAATGGCGATTCTTGCTAAATTGCCCTTTGCTCTGGCTCCCGGAATGGGATTGAATGCTTTCTTTGCGTATACAGTTTGCCTAACTATGGGCTATAGCTGGCAGTTTGCTTTAACCGCAGTACTTATCGAAGGTGTTATTTTCATTATATTAACACTAACTAATCTGCGGGAGGCAATTGTTAATTTACTCCCTAGTACGATAAAGAAGTCCATAAGTGCCGGTATCGGTTTATTTATTGCTTTCATCGGTTTACAGAATGCAGGTATTATTGTTAGCAATGACGCTACCGTTGTAAGTCTTGCCAACATTACTTCGGGGGCTCCGCTACTTGGATTAATCGGGATCCTTATTACATCAGTATTGCTTATTGTTAGAGTTAAAGGAGCTTTACTAATAGGTATCCTCGTTACCACAATAATAGGTATTCCGTTAGGAATCACTCATTATTCCGGTATTTTTAGCGCTCCTCCTTCTATTGAACCAATTTTCCTTCAGTTCGAGTTCCATAACATCCTCACCAAGGATATGGCAATAATTGTGTTCACTTTCCTTTTTGTGGATATGTTTGATACTATAGGTACATTAGTTGGCGTTTCTACCAAAGCCAACATGTTGCAAAATGGAAAAATACCCAATGCAAAGATGGCCTTTATGGCTGATGCAGTAGGAACAACAGTAGGCTCGGCGCTAGGAACAAGCACCGTTACTACTTTTGTAGAGAGTGCTGCCGGCGTGGGTGAAGGCGGACGCACAGGAATGACATCATTTGTTACAGCCATCTGCTTCTTGTTGGCTCTTTTCTTCGCACCTCTTTTCCTCTCTATTCCGGGAGCTGCAACTGCACCTGCCCTTATTCTGGTGGGATTAATGATGCTAACACCTATTAAAGAAATCGATTTGCTTGATTATTCGGAAGCAATCCCGGCTTTTCTTTGTATTATTTTCATGCCGCTGGCGTATAGTATTTCGGATGGTATCGTTCTTGGTATGATCAGTTATGTTATCATTAATTTATTGTGCGGTAAGTATAAAAAACTGAGTATAGGAATGTATATTCTTGCAGCGCTCTTTGTTTTGAAGTATCTGATATAG
>DAIMFE010000109.1:0-9970 GCA_036724805.1 Bacteroides sp. | reverse complement strand
TATTTTAATATTTTCATGTTGTAATTCTTAATAGTTGCATCAATTAAAATTTAAGGTTTAATCCCAGTGTAAACCGTTTTACGGTTGGATAAAGCTGTCCTGAGTTTGAAGTTGTGGTTCCATTAAATCTTGATGACAGCAGGATTTCAGGATCATCACCGGAATATTTCGTTATGGTAAACAGGTTTTCACCCCCCAAACTGATGTTAAAATCACTAACACCCAGTGGGCTTAACCACGCTTTGGGCAAGCTGTAAGCAATAGAAATTGTTTTTAGTTTAAAGTAATCGCCATTCTCCAAGTATCGCGTAGATTGCTCCCAAGCATCCTTGTTGCCTCCAGCGATTAATTTAGGATGCGTAGCAATATCTCCGGGTTTTTCCCATCTCTTCCATCCTTTTTGTAGTTTCATAGCCGGTTGCGAAGGGCGTGCTCCATCTCGATCCAGGGTTCCCGAACGTCTTCCATTATAAATTTTGGCACCCGCGCTAAATGTAAAGTTCGCATTCAATGAGAAACCTTTCCAACTTATATTTGTGCTGATGCCACCTGTATATTTGGGAGATGGCGATGCATCAATGAGAGAATAAGTTGCTTTACTTTTATCATTGGTAACTGTTCTCTCTCCTGTTTCTTTATCAATTAAGAACCACAAAGGATCTCCATTCAAAGGATCTACTCCAGCCCATTCGCGCATATACCAGTTGCGATAAGGATATCCTACGGCTACAGCTTGAGTAACAAGATTGTCACCATCTGGCAGATAGGTTATTTTATTTTTATTATAGCCCAGATTGAAACTTAAGTCCCAGTAGAGATCTTTATTTTTTATGATTTCGGAATTAATGGTAAATTCGTACCCTTTGTTTTCCAACTTTCCATCATTAGCCGTTTGCCTATTATAACCGGTCACCGCCGGAAGGTGACGCAAATATATCAAGTTCTTCACTTTTTTAGAATATACATCGAATGTGATATTTACCCTATTGAACAAACGCATATCCAAACCAAAATCGAAAGACCCTGTTTCTTCCCAGGATAAATTAGGATTACCATTATAATTAGACATTAAAGCCACTTCGTTGCCGTACTCTGTTGTATGATCTAGTTTTGTAGTCCATTCGTAGGCGCCTGTGGGTTGATTTCCTGCAATACCATAGGAAATACGCGGTTTAAGTTCATTGATAAATCCGAGACGCTTTATAAAATCTTCGTCATGCATATTCCAACCTGCACCTACCGACCAGAAATTAGCCCAACGCTTATTTGCACCGAAACGAGAAGATCCATCGCG
Source organism: Bacteroides sp. (assembly GCA_036724805.1). Lineage (GTDB taxonomy): Bacteria > Bacteroidota > Bacteroidia > Bacteroidales > Bacteroidaceae > Bacteroides. The sequence continues at coordinate 8,676 of DAIMFE010000109.1, read as the reverse complement.
ACGCAATGAAACCTGAAAGAGGTATTTACTATTAAACGCATAATTGCCGTTGAATATAAATGCTGCGTTTTTTTCTTCTGTTTTACTGCCTCTTACTTTATGGTCTGCTGCGCCACCACCTAAAACTTCATTTCCCGGCAACATATTAGAAGCCTCGCCACCGTTATTCCATACAATTCTCTCATCGTACTCGTAACCCAAGAAAGCGTTGATTTCATGCTTTTCAGCAAATGTTTTCAGAAAGCGGAACATCTGGTTAGTATAGATAACACGATTATTGTAACTTTCATTTGCTATTGTTCCTTTTTTAGCCTGTCCACCTCTACTCTCGGGATCTGTATAAGTATCTGTAAATCTGTTTCCAAACCCAAACTTATTATTCGATTCAAAAGTTAGAGAATCAAATATTTTATAATCAAATCCTACTCCTAAATCCATAGCATTGTGTCGGCGTTTTGTCCAATTAAGATGGCGATCGTATAAATAATTTGTTCCCCCATCGGCATACCAATAATCTCGTGGGTCGGCAGTAGCTGCGTCTTCAGCATTAGGCATCCCTTGGCTTCCATTTTTAAGGTTTCCATTCGAATCGTACGGACTATCCCATGGGGTGTAACTGTAATAACTCAATGAATGCTCCTGATTCATTGTTTCGCGGTAGCTGGCAGATATTTTTGCTTTTATAGTAAGACGCTTATTAACAATATAATCCGTATTTAATCTTAGTGTAAAACGGTCGAGATCAAAACCTTTAATTGTGCCTTCTTCGTTATAATAGTCTCCAGATATGTAAGATCTTGTTTTATCGTTACCATATCTATATCCAATATTATAATTTTGGGTAAGCGCATTTTGAGTAGCAATATCCCACCAGTCGGTATTTTGGTTTGCCAAATAAGGCTGTAACCAAGATTGCGATTCAAGAATACCGGCATTTTCGTAGGCGGTTTTTACATAATCGTAATATTCGGCTCCATTCATCATTTCTATTTTTCCCTTTTGCAGTTGAGAAACGCCCAATCTTGCCGAAACATCAATTTGTGACACCCCCAATGTTGCTCGTTTGGTAGTAACCAGAATAACACCGTTTGCACCGCGAGACCCATAGAGTGCAGTTGCCGAACCATCTTTAAGTACAGATATTGATTCTATATCGTTTGGATTCAAATCGGCAATAGCATTTCCAACAACGCCATCAATTACCCATAAAGGATCCTGATTACCCTGAATTGAGCCAATACCACGAACACGGATAGTTACCCCTTCTCCCGGCTGCCCGGAAAGAGGAGTTGCTACAACACCTGCCACCTTACCTTGCAACATGTTTGCCACACTTGGCGAAGTAATATCTTTCATTTTTTCTACGTTCACTGTAGCAATAGAACCTGTAATCGAACTTTTGCGCTGTGTTCCATATCCTACCACCACAACCTCATCCAACGATGCCGCTTCTTCTTTTAAGTTAACATTCAGCGTGCTATTTCCTGCAATCGCTACTTCTTTGGTTTCGGAGCCGATATAACTAAACACCAGAACCGCGTTGCTACTATTAACATCAATAGTATAGCGTCCATCCATATTGGTAATAACACCGGTGGAAGTACCCTTTTCAACAACGCTTACCCCAATCAGTTCTTCTCCTGATTCTGTAGTAACTAAACCTGTAACTTTAAATTTAGATTGGTCTATTACATCATTATCCACAGATGGAGCCTCCACAAGTGATTCTTGTTTATCTTGTTTGTAAAGAATAACCTGCCTGTCGAGTACTTTATAATCGGAGGCCTTTTTATCTAATACTTTATCCAGTATTTCATAAATAGTGGCATTCTTAACATCTATATTTACCTTCTGCTCGGTATTAATTGCTGCATCATTATAGAAAAAGATATACTCGCTCTGGCTTTCTATCTCACTTATTACATTCTTCAAAGTTTGATTTTGAATTTTCAAGGAGAACATTGTGCTTTGGCTGTACGAGGTATGCGCAGAAAGCACCCCAATGCTCATGCACATTAAAAAAATACTTATTTTCATAATACGGGAGCATTGTTTTAACATCCGGCATGAATTGTCTTTTTTACTGTATTGTTCCATAAATTACATAGTGTTTAAGGTTGATAAAATCTTAGTTTCCATTGTTTTAAAAACGTTTTACTCTGAAAAAGTTGGGTGGAGAATTGTTACTCATAGGCTATAAATAAATTAGTTGGATAAAATTAAATGAATACTTTTCTCTGTAATTTCATATTGCAGTTTGTTACTTGTAGCTATAGAAATGTTCTTTAGAATGTCTTCTAACGGTATTTTTAAATCGAGCTTACCACTAAAAGTTTCTCGTATAAAGTTTTCTTTATTATAAAGAAAGACAACATTGAAATGTCTGGCCAATTTCTGAAACACACTATCCAGGCTTTCTTTATCACTGTATATATACCCATTTACCCATGCGGTATAGTATATAACATTTACTTCCTGAATATTTATTTTAGACGATTCTTTATTGTACGAGAACATCTGGTTAGGCTTCATCTCGTGCAATCCCTGCATACGATTACTTTTAACTTCTACCGATCCTGAAACAAGAACAACAGAATTTGCAGAATCATCATTATAAGCCGACACATTAAACGAAGTGCCCAGAACATTTAGTTGCACATCGTTTGTTTTTACTACGAAGGGGATTTTTTCATTCTTAGCAACATCCAGAAATGCTTCTCCTGATATAAAAATTTCTCTTTTGTTGTTATCAAATACTGCCGGATAAATTAGCTTACTTCCTGAATTTACCCATATCTTTGTTCCATCGCTTAATATTAAAGAAGTGGTTTTACCATAAGGTACAATTAATTGATTCAGTTCTGGGGTTGTAGTTTTCTTTGCTTGTGATGATTTCTCAATCTTTTCGGAATTAATATTTATGCCTCCTTTTTCATTATAGGAAATAACAACACTGTCTTTTTCTATATGTATCTGCTTATTATCCGATAGAATAAGATTGATGTTTCCTGTTTTCATATCATCCTCATTCTCCTCTGTTATATAAGAACTATAATCAATGGTATCTATAACCGTTTTTTGTTTTATAAAAAAGAAATAAACAGCAAGTCCAATTATTACTGAAGCTGCAAGAGAGCTACTCCAGATGGCAAGCGTATGAAATTTATTTTTGGGGATTCCATCTATTGCTTTCTCTATTTTATTCCAAACAATTCTTTTCTCCCGTTCCGATAATTCCGGCTCTTTTACCTTTAAGTTCTCTATAATGCTCTTCAGGGTTTTACTGTTGTTTCTCAATTCTTCATCGCTATTCATATGTTTCTCCCATAATTCTTTAACATCCTGTGTAGGATGCAGTACCCATTGCATGAATAAATCGTTATCCAATAGGTTTTCTATTTGTTGCCTTGAAACGTTTTTCTTAGTCATTTAAGTAATCTTAATAGTAGAGAAACGATTTGCCCGGGTTCTGTGTACTCACTTGCTAAAAAATAATAGGTTGATTTAGCCACTACCTTTTAGCCACAGATTGCGCGGATGCACGGATCTACCCATGTAATCCGGTGGTTAAAAAGATTAATTGATGCTTTTAAGAAAAAGTAGGATAAAGATAGAGAAATCCATATTCTCTCGTACTTTCGCAATCGCACGATAAATAAGATTACGGGCAGATTGGTAGTTAATACCTAATAATCCGGATACTTCTTCATAAGATAATTCGAGTTGAAAACGAAGATATAGGGCTTCTTCCTGCCGTGGGTTTAAAATACTTATTACTTTTTCAAACTTTTCCCGGGTTTCATCATCAATATCGTTCGAGTCATCTTCGGTTTGAAATTGATAAGTAGCAATAAAAGGTAATTCTTCGGGAGAAATATATGTTACTTTATTGTAGCGGGCAAGGTGATCTATGATTAAATTCTTCAGTGAAAACAAAACATAATATTTAGGATTTGTGGTAATAGAAATTGTTTCACGATTATTATATAGTTTCACAAAAAGATCCTGAATACAATCCTTTACCGTTTCCTGGTCCGAAATAAATTTCATTCCATATCGAAAGAGTGCATCAAAATAAGTTTCGTATAGAATCGAAAAGGCCTTTTTGTTGCCTTTCTTAAATTCTTCCCAAACTTTTGTATAGTTTGTTATATCGTTAACCGAACTTTTAATCACTACTTTGCATTATCTGTTTTCACAAAGCTAACTATTTTTTTCTTTTTTAGCAAAAAGAAGAGTAATCTCAGGTAATCTCATATTAACTGATACACCCCACCGGCAAGCACACGAATTACCCCTTTCATTTCCAATTCAAAGAGAGTAGAGTTCATTTTGTACACAGGAATATTTGTAGTAACCACAAGATTATTAATCTGAACTTTCCCTTCTTTCTCCAAAGTATCCACAATTAATTGTTCCTCTTCGGTAAGATCCGGAAAGAAAGACCGTTGAACGGGATTTTGCTTTTTGGGTTTGCTTTGTCCCCAGCCCATCATGTTGATAAAATCTTCCGCAGATAGAATAAGTCCCGCCTTATTATCTCGAATTAATTGATTACAGCCACGGGAAGAATCATCTGTGGCTTTTCCGGGAAAGGCAAAGCAATCGCGGTTATAGCTTCCTGCAATATCTGCGGTAATTAAGGAACCGCCTTTCGCAGCAGATTCTATTACAATTGTTGCGTCACTAATACCTGCTACAATACGGTTGCGGCTCACGAAGTTGAATCTGTCCGGATTTGTTTCGGTTATGTATTCTGTCAGTAACCCACCGTTTTTCAACATCTCTACAGCAGTTTTGCGATGAGATGACGGGTATATTCGATCCAGGCCATGTGCGAGAACGGCTACCGTAGGGAGTTCGTTATCAATAGACGCACGATGAACAGTAATATCTACCCCATAAGCCAAGCCACTGATAATAAGCACATCCGGACAAGATTTCTTAAGATCAGCCATCAGCTGATTGCAGATTTGCTTACCATACCCGGTTATGTTACGTGTACCAACTATGCTGACTATTTTTTCCGAATTAAAGTCAATATTCCCTTTAAAGAAAAGAACAATCGGCGCATCGTTACATTCCCGCAAGCGGGTCGGGTAATTATCATCCGTTATTGTAAAACACCTAATTTTATTCTTCTCAATAAATTCATATTCCTGCTCTGCGCGTTCAAAGGCTTGTGAACAATTAAGGGCTCTCACAATTCGTTGTGTTATACCCGGGAGATTCTTTGCCGATTTAAAAACTTCGACAGCGCTTCCGGCAGCTGTTATAAGGTTTTTGGCCCACACGGAACCTATTCCGGGAACCTGCGTTAAAGCTATAGAATGAATTATTTCCTCTTTACTCATCAGGATAAATAAGGAGTAAATACACTGTCGAATACTTCGCTGATACCCAATCTGCCGTTAACCGTGCATACAGTTTCAACAGTACCTTTTACACATAATTTATCGTCACTCTTGCGGAATATATCCTGATGAAAAATATACCTGATACCCTCTTTCGTTACATACAGTTTTGATACAAACTCATCACCACTGGTAAGTGAAACCTTATAAACTATATTTACCCGAGAGACTACTGCATCAATTCCCTGCTTATGAAGTTCGGAGAAACTGATACCGATAGATAACAGAAATTCATGACGGGTGTGTTCCAGGTAATGTTGATAGTTCGCGTTGTTTACTATTCCCTGCAAATCGCATTCGTAATCTCTTACTTTTAGCGTTAATTCGTATGTGTAATTCATTTACTTACTAATTTATATAATTTATCGCTTGGTCGTATTTTATCTTTTATTTTCATGGAGAAACGCTCTCCTTTTTTCACTTTATCAACCGGTTGTAAATCAACACGGGCTTCTTCTAAAGTGGCAAATACAGCTCCGGTAGTAGGGCCGGTTATTAATATTTTATCTCCTACGGAGATTTCGGCAGCTTCTACCAGAAATTCCGCAACTTCCAGGTTTCCGAAATACTTGATACCTTTTCCAACATATACTTTTCTTTCGGTTGCTTCCGAGCCGTAGTTCTTACTCCACTCGCCGAGGCGTTGTCCCAGATAATAGCCATTCCAGAATCCACGGTTAAATACAGCCTTTAATCGTTGATCCCATGCGCCAATCTTTTCATCAGTAAATGTGCCACTTAGATAAGATTGAATGGCTTCTTTATAACATTCGGAAACTGTACGCACATATCCCGGTCCGCGCGCCCGGCCTTCAATCTTGAACACCCGCACCCCTGCATCAATCATTTTATTCATAAAATGAATAGTCTTAAGATCTTTGGGCGACATGATGTATTGGTTGTCAATTTCCAGTTCAATATCTGTTTCCTTATCCTTTACGATATATCCCCTACGGCACACCTGCATGCATGCTCCCCGATTGGCCGAGTTATCCATTTCGTGTAACGACAAATAGCACTTACCCGATACCGCCATGCACAATGCCCCGTGACAGAACATCTCTATTCTGATCTGTTCACCGTTTGGCCCACAAATATTCTGTTCGATAATCTGTTCGTGAATCTCTTTTACCTGTTCCAGGTTGAGTTCGCGAGCCAGTACAACAACATCGGCAAATTGGGCGTAAAATTTCAAAGAATCAACGTTAGAAATGTTTAATTGTGTAGAAAGATGTACTTCCTGATCAATGCTACGCGCATACATCATTACCGCTACATCGGCTGCGATGATTGCAGAGATACCGGCTTTTTTGGCGGCATCTACAATGGTATGCATTAAGTTAATATCGTTATCGTATATAATAGTGTTAACAGTTAGATAACTTTTCAAACCGTTTTCACTACAAATTCGGGTAATTTCTTTTAAATCATGGACAGTAAAACTATTGGATGAGCGCGCCCGCATATTCAGATTTTCAATACCAAAATAAATAGAATCTGCCCCACCCTGTATGGCAGCCGCTAACGATTCGCGCGAACCTACGGGAGCCATTATCTCAAAATCTTTTATATCTATTTCTGTTTTAATCATTTTCATCAATGCATTTTACATGCAAAGGTAAAAAACATTCGGAGTTAAATAAAACCTCTGCCGCAATTTTACAACTCAATGCACTTTGTTGTTCCGCTTGTTTATTCTTAAATTGCGGTTAGAACAACTGTCTTTCCCCAAATGCACGTTGCATTTGAAACAACACAACGTTGCATTTGGTTGGGTACAAACCGGGCAAAACAGAATACTTACGTTGTACCAGCAGAACACAAAAGAGTTAATTCTATTTATTCGGATTGAAATAAATTCGGGATGATCGGGAGCAAATTTGGAAACAAATTATATATTTGTACCGTTATTAAAAATCCCTATTATGAAAGCAACAGCATTTATCCGAAAACCCGCAAGTAAAAACGACACTAACAGTGTGGCTACAACCTATTTCCGATTAAGGGATGGCAAAAAGGACATTAAAGCTACCAGTGAATTGACAATTAACCCGAATCACCGGAGAGGTGGAAAACAAGGCTATAAAAGGCAGAGTAGTGAATATCATTGAAAGAACGGTACAAAAAGTTGAAGGCTATTCTTATTCAACGAAATGGGATATGGCTTATGTAATGCTTTTGCAGTTAACGCAGGCTCATGAATTGAGATTTCCGCAAATTGAACAAAAATATAAGAGTCTGTTTCAAAATAAAATTTGAGACAGTCTCGTTTACGAATAATCATATCATGCAAGAACGTCATAAAAATAGAACGATCTATTTTAAGGAACTTTCTATCACAAGCAAGAACTATTTTATACCGTACATTCAACACTGGCACCCAGTAGAGACAGGAACAAATGTGTTAGAAATTGGTTGTGGTGATGGTGGAAATTTGCTCCCTTTTTCTGAAATGGGATGTAATACTATTGGGGTTGACATTGCGACAAGTCGGATTAAAGATGCACAATTTTTTTTCAAAACAGCTCATGCAAAAGGAATATTTATAGCACAAGATATCTTTCTATTAAATGAACTGGAACAGATGTTCGACATAATCATTTGCCATGATGTACTTGAGCATATTGTCAATAAAGAATTATTTTTGTCTAATTTGAGTAAATATCTGAAAACAGAAGGCGTTGTTTTTATGTCATTTCCAGCTTGGCAGATGCCATTTGGAGGACACCAACAAATTAGCAAAAATAAAATATTATCTCATCTACCTTTTATTCATTTACTCCCTACTGTTATATACCGATTGCTATTAAAAGTTTTCGAAGGAAACAATGATTGCATAAACGAATTACTTTCTATAAAACAGACTCATGTAACAATAGAATCGTTTGAAAAATTAGTAAATAAATCGACCTTTAATATCCAAAGCAGAGAATTATGGTTAATCAATCCTCATTATAAAATAAAGTTTGGATTATCCCCACGCAAACTAAGCTGTATCATTTCTAAAATTCCATTTTTAAGAAACTTCTTTAGTACTAGTTGTTTCTATATTCTAAACGAAAAAGGACTTGACCGGATTTAAAGATTGGTTTCTTTGTCCTGAAATTAGCGCAGGGAAAGGATATAGGCTATGCTTAATATCTTGGTCACGAACCTATATCGAATAGATGGAATTTGATTCGGATTCTGTATCGCGAATGGTAGGAAAGCCCGATTCAGATGATTGGGAGCAATTTGGTAACATCTCCGAGAAAAAGAAAAA
>DAIMFE010000108.1:0-10035 GCA_036724805.1 Bacteroides sp. | reverse complement strand
ATCTTGATCGAATGGAGAAATTATACCATTCTTTTTTATTGCTATTCCAAAAAGTGTATTTATATTTGTGCCACAAACATTAAATAACACAGGTCAAGTAACGACAAAACTTGCACTCTTATTCTTATAAGTTAAAATGATCAGTAAATACAAGATTGAGCAATTGTCTTATTCTGCTGTAAATGGCAATGATGACACTTATTTCTTACTACTAAATAACAGAAGATATTATGTAGGTTATTTAGTGATAGAAATACTGGAGTTATTACATAGCCATAAATCATATCGGGAAATAGCTTTAGAACTCAACAAAAATCATGATACGGATTATTTTAATGAAAGCTCTATTCAGCAAACAATAGAAGAAGATTTTGTTAAGAAAGGGATATTGAAAGATGAATCTCAACCCGAAATGGAGAAGCCGAGCATGAAGCAATATATCTACTTTCGGGTTAATTTCCTAAAATCTCAAAACTATCCCGGTTTACTTCGGGTGCTTAGTACCCTTTTTATTCCGAAAGTGTTTTGGGTAACTTTTATTGGCTCAATAATTATAGCTGCATTGTTTCTTACCGGCGACAATCTAAGGGTTGTTCAAGATCTCAATGTTTATGGAACTTCAATGTTAGTGCTTGTATTCATATTTTCAGTTATAAATACATTATGGCACGAATTAGGTCATGCCGCGGCTACCTATCGTAATAAGGTTATGCCCAAAGATATCGGTTTTGGATTCTATATTGTATATCCTATTTTCTTTACCGACGTATCTGATATTTGGAAACTTAGCAATAAACAACGAAATATAGTAAATTTAGGAGGTATTTATTTTCAGATGATAGCCAACATTGTGCTTATCGCACTATACTATATATCTCCGGCATTTTGGATTACCCCCACTTTAGTTTTATTTAATACGGGAGTAGCCTTTATCTCTCTTAATCCGTTTTTCAGGTATGATGGATATTGGATTTATTCGGATTTCTTTAATCTACCCAATTTAAGGGAACAAGCGAATCTGTTTTTTAAAGCATTCCTGAAGAAATTGGTTGGAAATAAAGAAAAAACCTGGAAAGAATTATTCTCTAAACCTATTCCTTTAATTATATATGCTTTTGCCAGCAATCTTTTCTTCTTATGGATTTGGACTATGTTAGCATGGGGTTGCGTAATACAAGTACAGGCAATAGCAGAAATTGCTGGAACAGCCAACGCTACCGGATGGTCTAAAGATTCAATATCTGCCATCCTCAGCAGGCTGCCTGCTATCGGTATATTCCTCGTTTTTATTGTTTGGATGATCAGAAACCGAAGGAAAGGCAGCAACAAAGATTCTTAGCATACGCAATTACAACAAATACAATTACAACAAACACAACAACACAAATAAAACAACGCAAATATTTTTCTTATTATGGATATAAAAGAATATTATGAGCAGCTCGAGGAACTTGAATTGCGATCAAATGTTGAATTTACTCCCAGCACACTGGGCGATTACGAAAAGACATTTGTTTTGACCTCGGCTAATTTATCAAAGCTAATGCCTGATATACCCAAAAAGGAATATGTGAAGTTCTGTAGATTCAATTATTTTTATAAATGCCTTGCAACGATTCAGGTTCAATATACTAAAATCATAGAAGATGCCCGGTTAACAGGCAATCTTGATTTTACACAAAGCAAAACCCCACGAATTTTCTGTACTTTCCATATGGGATCTTACAGGTTAATAAACCTGCTATTGTACTGGCATGGTATCGATTTTGTTCTTGTATTATCGAAAGAAACGCTCAAAGAACAGAAAGAGCAATATTTGAAGGCGTATGATGACATCCGGAAATTACGGGGCATGAATAGCACTTTCGAATTTATTGAAGCAGAAAACCCTTCAAGTATGCTAAGTATGGTTCGCGCGTTGAAGAAAGGCAAATCATTACTGTTTTACATCGATGGTAATACAGGTGTAGGGGGTATTGGGAAAACAGATGATAAAATGTTACCGATTAAGTTTCTTGCTACTACTATTTACGCAAGAAAAGGAATTGCCTTCCTGTCGCACAAATGTAACGTACCTATCATCAATTGTTTCTCGTATATAAAAGAACATAGAGACATTGTAACAATGCAATTTAATGATCCGATTAATCCCGCCGATGGCGATAAGGATATAAATTCATTTTGCATGAATACTACCCAAAAAATTTATGATGAGTTTGCCGAAGTGCTTAAATTATATCCCGAACAATGGGAAGGGTGGATATACATAAACAGGTATATGGATCTGAATATGTATCAAGACACGGAAGAAGCAGTAACAAATTTCGGTTCGGATAAGAAATTTGCGTATAACCATGAGAGATTTAATACATTTACACATACCGATCAGCAGTATTTGTTTGACAATCTCACTTATAACACATATCCTATAACACAGGAGTTTGTTGATATGCTGAATGGGAAACAACTATTCACTTTAGATGATCCGGACATACCGGAAGATATTTTCCATTTCCTTGTTAATAAGAAGATATTGTTTCCTCTAAACTCTTAATGAATGGATTATGTTAGAAAAAATACTTTCAAGCGATTTATTTAACAGGGAAGAGTATTTGGCGGCTCGGGAACATTTACGCGAAACACGGTTATACCATACGGATGAAGCTTTATTGACCGACAAAGAGTACGTTATGGCATGCGCCAGCATTGAAAAGCTAATGCCATCTTTGCCCGTAGAGAAAATTCCCGGTGTGTTTAACAAACTATATTATTATAAGGGACTTACTTGGATTCAACAAAGGTATATCATTGAAAATGTAAAAAATACAGTAGCATCGGGTAGCTTGGAATTCATGGATAATATATCGACTGCCAGGATATATTGTACATTTCATATGGGCTCCTACCGTATGGCTCTATATAAATTACTCGAGCAAGGAATAGATTTGGCCTTCGTTATTGCTCAAGATACATTGAGGGAACAGCAAGAATCGATAGTTAACGCGTATGAAGAAATTAAACGTGTATATGGTTTGAATAATACACTTACTTTTATTGAAGCGGAAAATCCTGCCGGTGTTATTCAAATGGTAAGGGCTTTAAAAGAGGGAAAATCCTTGTTCTTTTATATAGATGGAAATACAGGAGTGGGTGGATATAAAAGAAATGATGATAAGGTGATACCTGTTGATTTTCTGAATGCATCTATATTTGCGCGAAGAGGGGTGGCTTATATTGCGCATAAATGTAATGTGCCTATCATTGTATGTTTATGTAATTACATCACCGATGATGAAATGAGTGTGACTTTTTATCCGCCTATACTACCGGATACCAATGAAGATGTTAATGTGTCTTCTGCAATCATAACGCAATCTATTTATAATACTTTTTCGGAGTTATTGGTTCAATACCCCGATCAATGGGAGGGGTGGATGTTTATTGCTAATATTCTGGACACAAACAAAATACTGAAGCAAAACAAAAGGACTGTTGATGTAGATTTATCGAAATGTTATACTTATAACAAGTCAAGGTTTTCTTTTTTTACTTATAAAGGTATGTTGTGTTTGTTAGATAAAAATACGTTTGAGATATATCCTATTCAACAAGAATTGATTGATATATTGAAAAGCCACGAAAAGTTTACGCTTAATAAAGATATATTTCCCGAAGACATTTTCGGGTTCTTAATTAAAAATGAAATTCTGATTATTAACTAATTTAATGGAAGAACTTATTTTCTATCTGAATTATACAATCGAAAATATTTGCTGCAGCGATTCGGTAGAAAATAATTCAATTGATTATTAACTAATTTATTACAATTGATTATGAAAAAAGAAAAAATGATTTCAGAAGGTTTATCAATTAACCAATTAGAAGAAAGATTAGAAATGTGTGGTGGTTTTGTATGTTGTGGTGGCGGTTCAAGCCATTGCTGTGGATATGGTGGTGGTCATCATCATCATAACGGTTGCGAACCTGAACCATGCCCACCAAAACCACCTTGTTGCTGCGACTAATTTATAGGATATAAATCCTGAACAAGAATTATCAAGGATTTTAATGGATTTAATGTAAATCCTAAATCTAAAAAATCGGATTGAGCTTAAAGGCTTAATCCGATTTTGATTTAGTTTAGAACGCATACCCAAAACCCAATTGAAGATAAATTGGAAATAAATCGAATGTAACAGTTTTAAAGTTACTTTTAAAAATATCCTTGAATCCCCATGTGAGATTTGCATTTACCGTGAGCTGCTTAAATGCTTTCCACTCTGCTCCCAGTTGTGCACCCCATTGAAATTTGCGAAGATCATCGGAGAAATCATAAGTTGCCTTGCTGTCTCCTTTGAACTCTATCTTATTACCCGTTGGATCATTCTCGCGTAAATATCCTTCAAACACATGTCCCGAGAAATCTCCATCTATTAAATACGAGAAAAAAGGTCCACCTTGCAGTCTCCAACGCGAAGTGAGTTTATAGGTTGCTAATACAGGAACCGTTAAGTAAGTGTTATTTACTTTGGTCTTTACTCGTCCGGTCCATCTTCCAACCAAGGGGTCGGGGCTGTCCATGTAAAATTCCATGCCATAGTTTTTCACTCTTGCATCAGTAGACATACCCTTGGTTTCTAAGCGGATACCCGTTTGCATTCCCCAATGTGCATCAAACCATTTAGTAATACTTCCTTCTAAAAACATCGAAAGCCTTGGATTATAACCTTTTATGGAACGAATTTCTTCGGGTAGTGGTACCGGAGCAGTACCTCCTATATTAAAACCGGCTTTTATGCTGTATTCTAGTCCCCGGGCGGCAGCCCATTCAATCCCTTTTGTGGTTTCTTTTTGTGCGCGTACAGGAAGAATGGCAAATGTGCCAACAAAGAGAAGTAAAATATATCTTGTTTTCATTCTATTATTCTTATAATCTTATTAACCTTATTCGTGAATTAATTCTACCTCATCAATATAAAAAGTACTTCCGATGGCACCATTGAAGTATGCTCCTTCAATACTGGATGAAAAGACAAGCGATACTTTATACTTACCCTCTTTTAGTTTTATCGGATCAATTTCTGTGCCGGGTATTGGTTTGAAGGGGATATAAAAGTAGGTCCACTCATCTGTTTCTTTCTTTTCGCCCTCCTTCATGCGGGCTACTGAAACCAAATTAGGACTGGTAAGGGCATTTGTACCATCTAAATGAGGAGTATCCGCATCAGCTTCATACATAATGCCATAAATATCGAAGTTGTCTTTTTTATCGGGTATTATTACCTTACCTTCTTGGTATTTTTCGCCGGCTTTATATTTATAATACCCTGAAATACCGGTAGGGATATAATTGAATTTCTCGCCAAAGTGTGTTGCTTTCAGTGCTTCTTCTTTATTAACACCTACTTTACCAAACTCACCAATAAATAAATTACCGGCAGCAATAGGCATCCCTTGCGCCCCTCCAATAGAGCCGGTACTACGTGTAACAAGTTTTACACAAGATCCCTTAAAGCCTTCCATGTTAGCTGCCGTAGGAAAGTCTTCCGGTGTTTTGCTCGGCATAAATTGAATCGGAATAGAATATCCTGAATTTCCACTAGCCCAGAGTGCTTGCTTCTCCATTGTTTTTTCTCCATCAACTTCAATTTCAACAAGCTCATGAAAAGAATAATATTTAATTATTGCTGTGCCAATCAATTCGTAATTTTCAAAGCTATAGGTTGTACTCATGTCTCCAACCATGCTGGTTACAGTATAGGTTTTCTTCCATTTTCCATCTTCGGAGGTAACTGTATAAGTTTGTGGTTCTCTAAAATTCCGAACCGTTCCGCTGGGAGGCTCAACTGTTGCGCCGGGAGTAAGTACTAAATTTAGTGCTAATTGTGTACGGTCAACTGTAGGATCAATTCTCAAAATAATTCGATCATTCTCAATTTGAGGGGTAGAGATAAGAACACCCTCTGCCATGGAGCACGATTCGATATCCGCTTCTGCATTAGGTGCTTCCGTTTGAATACACGACCCGCATAAAATAACAGTTACAACTATAGTTGCAACTGTTTTAAACATAGAATAGTTCATTGGTTTTTGTTTGGAATTTCGCGCAAAAATACCCATAATTATTCTATTTAAAAAGTATAGCGAAAAATTTAACTGGTTTGATTGAGGCGAGTTCCTTCTTTACGCTTATGCATTTCATGGGCAGTAGTAAAGATTTTATATTAGAAAGCATTCATTATTTAAAGATTTAAGGTGTAAATTTGCTGCATGAAAAACGAAGCATCCGAATATTTTGATATATTACTCTTACTCTGCCAGTCCGAAGAAATAGATCTTTCAGTGCGCTACAAACAGCTTCGCGACCTGTTAGAGAGGGTTTGCAGCGATCAGATGCAGAACGAAAGTCTTCAGATTACCGATCTGTCTGCCCGGCTAAACTTTGTAGCTATAAAAACAGGATTAACTATAATTGAGCAAAACCGGCTCCATACCTTCCGCTTAACTTCTAACGCCATACTTAACCGGAAGGCCGAACCGGAAAGAGAAAAGTTGCTGCGAGACATTAAAACCATATCGTTTTTTGTGCGGAAGATATATGCGGAAGACATACCGCCTACTCTCTATAGACTTTTACCACGGGCAGATGCAACCTATATTGCTGACAAACCGGGCGCAAAATACACTGAGCGTATGCGGGTTAGTTTTCAGTATGCGGATCAGGAATATTTATATGTAATAGCTTTCGATACTATTTCTGATGATTATTTACGTGTGCGCTACAACGTTCCGAAAGTAAATGAAGAGTTTGCCGATACTTGCGAATCGCTCTGGAGGTATGCGCAATTAAATTTGCTGGAAGTTACAGAAGACGAAAAGGGTATATTAACTCCGGGGATTATAGTATTGGAGCCTGATTATCTTTTAGATATCAGTTCATTGGCCGAATGCTATAAAGATTATGGAAATCACCCTGCGAATTATCAACTGAATAAGTTGCAGCTTCCTGAAAATACCCGTGCATTATTATTAGGAAACATTGCCAATCTTTTTCTTGACGAATGGATTCATTCTGCCGATAATGTAGATTACAAGCAATGTATGCAGAAAGTTTTCCGCAAATATGCGCTTGAACTTGCTGCATGTACCGATTTGCATGATCCCGAAAAAGAAAAAGAGTTTTTCAGAGATTGTAAACTTCACTTCGATCATATAAGGGAGACCGTACAGGAAACTTTTAAAATGGCGGGTTATGCATTGGATAAAAAAAACGCGGTATTAGAGCCTTCGTATATTTGTGAAGCATTAGGATTGCAGGGGCGCTTAGATTATATGCAACAAGATGCTTCATCCATCATTGAGATGAAATCGGGTAGGGCAGACGAGTATGCCATCCGGAATAAGGTAAGCCCAAAAGAGAATCATAAGGTGCAAATGCTTTTATATCAGGCAATATTGCAATATACTTTGGGTAAAAAACATCAGGAGATAAACGCGTATTTGTTCTATACTCGTTATCCTCTACTTTATCCTGCTCGCTCATCGTGGGCTATGGTGAGGCGGGCCATTAACCTGCGCAACAGAATTGTTGCTGATGAATTTTCTATTCAATTCAGAAATAACATTCACTATACCGGTAGCCGGATAAAAGAAATGAATGCAACGGTACTGAATGAAAGAGGTTTAAGTGGATATTTCTGGACGAATTACCTGAAACCATCTATCGACCGGACGCAACAAAAAATAGAAAAGTTATCGCCAATAGAAAAGACTTATTTCTATGCATTATATACTTTCATTGCAAAAGAGCAATATACGGCCAAATCAGGAAGTGCGGATTATGATGGTCGTAGGGGTGCTGCCGCGCTGTGGTTATCTACATTTATGGAGAAATGCGAATCGGGAGAAATACTATATAACTTAAGAATTAAAGAAAACCGTGCAACCGATGAGCATAAAGCACATGTTATACTTTCCAAACAGGGAACATTTCTACCGGAAAAAGATTTGTTTGGTGCCTTGCCTAACTTTCGCCAAGGTGATGCTGTAGTGTTATACGAAAGAAATGCGGAAACGGATAATGTTACCAACCGCATGGTATTCAAAGGAAATATTGAATACACAACAGAGGGCGAAGTGTGTGTGCGTTTGCGTGCTACCCAGCACAACCCATCTGTATTGCCGCCTGAAAGCCTTTATGCCATTGAGCACGATTTCATGGATACCACCTTTCGTAACATGTTTACCGGTTTAGGGGCTTTCTTATCAGCTAATCCTCAACGAAGAGAATTGTTATTAGGATTAAGATCTCCTGAATTTCATACAACAATTGATAGCCATTGTGCTGATTCACAGAATGATTTCGAGAGAATTTGTTTAAAAGCTGCTGCTGCTAAAGACTATTTCCTTTTGATTGGCCCACCGGGTACCGGCAAAACATCTCAGGCATTAAGAAGAATGGTTGAAATGTTTCACAGTGAGGAAGATACACAAATATTACTGCTGGCCTACACCAACAGGGCTGTAGATGAGATATGCAAAGCACTTACTTCTATTGAACCACAAGTGAATTTTATACGCGTTGGGAATGAGTTGTCATGCGATTCCTGTTATCATGCATATTTACTTGAAAACGTTCTGAAAGAATGTACAAGAAGAAATGAGGTTCGCAACAAAATTTCTCAATGCCGCATTTTTGTGGGAACTGTAGCAACGCTATCCAATAAACTTGAACTTTTCAAATTAAAGAAATTTGATGTTGCTATTATTGACGAAGCCACTCAAATTCTTGAACCACAGTTGGTCGGGCTTTTATCGGCATGCGATGAAACAGGTAAAAATGCAGTAGGTAAATTTATATTAATAGGTGATCATAAACAACTTCCGGCAGTGGTTCTTCAATCATCCGAGCAAACCGAGATTTATGATGCTACACTACGATCAGTGGGAATAACTAATTTGAAAGATTCTTTATTCGAACGCCTTTATCGTTCACTAAAGCTAATGAATGATGATGAACTTTTCAACCGTTCTGTAGATATGCTCTCCAAACAGGGAAGAATGCATCCATCTGTTGCCTACTTTTCTAATCAGAGTTTTTATCATGGAAAGCTTCAATCTTTGGGGTTGCCACATCAACAAGATACCGGTTGCCTGAAACTCAATCTTGAAAATGCCATTGATATAACCTCACGGGTGCTTTTTATTCCATCTATCCGGGAAACGAACAAATGTTTAGGTAAAACCAATTTTTATGAAGCTAAACTTACAGCCGAATTGATTTTACAAATCTATCAACAAGACACCGAGGGATTTAATCCATATACATCTATTGGTGTAATTACTCCCTATCGCACCCAGATCGCATTAATTAAACAGGAAATCGCAAAATTGAGCATCGAACCATTAACCCGTATTATGGTAGATACCGTTGAACGTTTTCAGGGGAGCGAGAGGGATATAATTATTTATTCATTTTGTGTGAATTATTTGTATCAATTACAATTTCTCTCTAATACAATTGAGGAAGAAGATTGTTTAATCGACAGAAAGTTAAATGTAGCACTCACAAGGGCACGAAAACAGATGTATATAATTGGTGTACCCGAACTATTAGATCAAAATAATATATACTCTAAACTTATTCATAGGCAGGAATAATCCGTTTTTTAAGTATTATTGTACAATAATAAAGAAAAATATATGCTTAAAGAGTTAATTAACTTTCTTTATTGGAAAAATTGAGTATATTTGTCGAACGTTTTTTTCATAGAGATTTAGATTTAAGGTTAGAAGAAATGTGGAAGTCGTGAGACTTCCCTTTTTTATGCCCGTATGTGTAGCCAAAACATTATATACCCCCTTTATGGGGGTGAGTTTTTGTTAATATAAATAGGGATAGTATGCTGGATTGAATTTGTGCTGTAGAGGTGGGAGTTTGTTAAGATCATTATGAATGACATTCAGCTAAAACAAAAATAGGAAAAAAAAGAATAATAAAATAACAAATGAATATAATACAAATAATTTGGGCAC
>DAIMFE010000107.1:0-10077 GCA_036724805.1 Bacteroides sp. | reverse complement strand
ATAGGTAAAAAAACACCTACGTTATATTGGCATGCTCTAAACAATGAAAAGTAAATCTACACAGGATGTTTTTGACAAAAAAAGTAACTCCCCTCTCCGCCCTTCGGGCACCTCTCCCCTCAAGGGAGAGGAGTTGCAATTGTCATGGTGTAGGGGCGGGTCTTGTGTCCGCCCTGTGACCAACCCGAACCTATTCCAGCTACTAAATTATGAGTATGTAGATACAGTAATATTCTGAGTATTCATTTCTGTTTGATGCCCTTTTCTTCTCCTGTATTCTGCTAAAGCCTCGGGTGTTGTCTTCCACCGACGATGCATCCAAACCCATTGCGTTGGATAAGCACGAATTATTTCTTCCATCATTTGGGTTTGCCGACGAGTATTTTCCAATAAATCATTCGGAATATTTCCTGTATTAACAACAGGCAGTTCCGAATAAATCATAAAGCAATAATTATCATCGGGTTTGCGAGTCATTGCCATAGGAACAATGGCTGCTCCTGTTTCTAATGCAAGTCGTGAAGCTCCCAAAGGAGTATATGCCAGCTTGCCCATAAAATCAACGAAAACACTTTTCACTTTTGTGTCCTGATCTATCATTAATATAAGACATTCACCCTTTTTTAGTACCTCTATCAGCTTACAGTATGAGCCTTCGCGGGTAATGTTTTTCATACCACGCCGGCCACGATATTTAACCATTAAGTTTTCCAAAAACTTCTGTTTCATGGCTTTACTTGCTGCCGAAGTTTCGTACCCTAACATGGGTGGGGTTATTGCAGCCAATTCCCACGAGCTTAAATGGGGAATTAAACAAATAACACCTTTGCCTCTATCATAAGCCGCACGCAGATGCGCTTCGCCTTTTACTTCAATAAAGGAGAAAAACTTCTTTTTACAGACAATGTGCGAGAAGGCCGCATAATCAAAGAATGATTTTATAATTTCTACGAAAACCGCCTTTGCCATAAGTATACGGTCTTCACAAGTGGTATTATCTTTATATATTAATTCCAGATTATCTAATGCTCTTTGTCGGGATTTGTGTGCATAATCATAAAATTTATGTCCTACGATTAGCGAAAACTTTCGGACATATAAAATAGGAAGAGTTCTAAACACCAAGATAACCATACATAAAAAAGGAAAGAGAACTATAATAATAGATTTCCGACGTATTTTTCTAATGTCTGTCTTAAACTCAAATAATTTACTTAGATGTAATAAACTCATATTGCTCAATTTGTTTGTGTACCTATATAGACGTAATCCGGAAACAAATGCTGCTTCTCCACAAGTTAAGATTGAGGTTAAATAAGATTAAAAAGATGCTTTCCTATTAAATGGTGACTTATTCACGGTCACGGCATAAAGATATATAAAAGAACGCATCTAAAAAAGCGGGATTGACATTTCTGCCAATCCCGCTTAAAAGTTATGATAAATGAAAGTTAAATTTAAAGCGCACCAACTTCTTTTAATGCTGCGTTTGTACTACGCACTGCATCAGCGCTTGCTTTAAATTTTGCTTTTTCATCTTCGTTCAAAGGAAGTTCAACTATTCTCTCAATACCGTTGCGTCCAAGAATAACAGGAACACCAATGCAAATATCGCTTTCGCCATATTCGCCATCCAGCGCTACGGAACAAGGAACCATTTTCATTTGATTGTGAAGAATAGACTCAACTACAAATGCACCTGCGGCACCCGGAGCATACCAGGCTGAAGTTCCAAGAAGTTTTGTAAGCGTAGCACCACCCACCATTGTTGAGCTAACAACTTCGTTGATTTTTTCTTCTGAAAGGAAATTGCAAATAGACATGCCTTTGTAAGTAGCAAAACGAGCCAAAGGAATCATAGTTGTATCACCATGACCACCAATTACCATACCATCTACTTCATTAGCGTTGCAACCTATAGCTTGTGATAAGAAATATTTGAAACGTGAGCTATCCAAAGCACCTCCCATACCAATAATACGATTTTTGGCTACACCAAGAGATTTCAGTGCAAGATATGTCATTGTATCCATTGGGTTGGAAATAACTACAAGAATCGCATTAGGAGAATATTTCAATGCGCTTTCGGCCACATTCTTTACAATACCCGCATTTACACCAATAAGTTCTTCACGAGTCATACCCGGTTTACGTGGTATGCCTGAGGTTATTACAATTACGTCCGAATTTGTAGTCTTTTCATAATCATTTGTGCAACCAACAAGCGTAGTATCAAAACCAAGCAATTGAGCTGTTTGCATCATATCCATTGCTTTACCTTCGGAAACGCCTTCTTTTACATCCAACATTACTACCTCGTCGGCTACTTCATTAAAAGCCAACACATTTGCACATGTAGCACCTACGTTACCTGCGCCTATTACGGTCACTTTTGACATAATAATTTGAGTTTTTAAGTTTTTGAGTTTTGAGTTCTTAAGTTTTGAGTTCTTGAGTTTTTAAGGCGTTATTTATAAACTTAAAAACTCATCAATCCAATGACTTAAAGAAATCAGAAGCAAAATTACCAATGATAATCCTATTAAAGAAATATTTCCCCAATAAATTTAGTTAAACTATTATTCCACTTTACCTTACTTATTGCCATAAAAGTATTATTTTTGCCAAATTAACAACAAAATCCATCGTCATGAAAAATAAAAGCATAGTAATATATGTAGCAGTTGGCATTTTAATTGTTGCCATGTTTTTTGTAACCTGGTTATTAATAGCGGAAAAACAAAACAATACACAGCTCATTCAAGCGTTCGAAGTAGAGAAGGAGGAATTAGAAAATGAGTATACTACTTTCGCAAACCGATATGATGAGCTTCAATTAAATATAACCAACGATTCAATTGCCGACCTTCTGGATAAGGAAAAGGTAAAAGTACAACGGTTATTAGAAGAACTTCGTACAGTTAAAAGTACAAACGCCGCAGAAATTAACCGGTTAAAGAAAGAATTATCCACTTTACGAAAAGTAATGGTGAGTTACATTACACAAATTGACTCTTTGAACAAGGTTACTCACCAGCAAAAACAGATGATTGCCGAAGTAACTCAGAAATACAATGCTGCCACCCAACAGTTGTCTAATTTATCTCAAGAAAAAGAGAAACTGGATAAGCAGGTAACATTGGCTTCTCAGCTGGATGCAACCAACATTCAGGTCGATCCGCAGACAAAAAAAGGAAAAACGGCTAAAAAGGTAAAAGACATTGATAGGTTTACTATTAATTTCACGGTTACCAAAAATATAACTGCAAAAACAGGAGAACGCATTTTATATATTCGCATCAGCAAACCGGATAACGATGCCCTTACCAAAAGTCAATCGAATATATTTTCTTACGAAAACCGTATGATAACTTATTCGATCCAAAAATACATTGAATACAATGGAGAAGAACAGCATGTTACTGTGTACTGGAATGTGGAAGAGTTCTTATATGCCGGCAATTATCGTGTGGATATCTTTACAGATGGCGTATTGATTGGCTCTCATAAGTTTGCATTGAAATAAATATTCCCCAATATCATAGTTTATCGAGCACAAAGTTATTCTTTAACTTTGTGCTTTTTTGTTTCCGTGCTTAAGAACAATCATTCGCATATAAGTTGTTTCGGCAACAATATTTTTCCTACACCATTCACTACAAAATCACCTATCAAACAACCGTACCATAATTAAACATCCAATTCATTTAAAAAAGATTAAAAGGTTTTGTCTTCTACTATAAACCTAATACATTTGTATAATTGCTTATGCAACTATTTCATTCGATTCTTATTTATTGTTGTAAAAAGAAACATAATGAACAATAACCGGAATCTATTGTTTTCATTAATTAACGTATTACCTAATAATATAGAGATGCGATGAAAAAACTACTTGTTTTATCCCTATTCACCAGCATTGCATTTTCATTGAGTTCGCAGGAGACTCTTAGCTTGGATAGTTGCCGTTCTTTAGCAATAGCCAACAACAAAAATCTTCTGATCAGCAATGAAAAGATAACTTCTGCGTATAATGGAAGAAAAGCCGCTTTTACTAATTATCTGCCTAACATATCTGCTGTTGGCTCTTATATGCGGAATCAAAAAGAGATTTCATTGTTAAGCAACAACCAAAAAGGAGCCTTGAATAATCTTGGAACTACAGCGAATGCCGGCTTTCAAGAATTTGCTCATTCGGCCGGCGAACTGCTACCGGGATTAGAACCCATTATATCGTCATTGGGAAATTCTCTGGTGGATCCCATAAACGGTGTCGGAAACTCTTTGGTTGATGCATTACGAACCGATACCCGAAATATATTTGCCGGAGCTATTACGCTTACTCAACCCATATATATGGGTGGAAAAATCAGAGCATACAATAAAATAACCCGATATGCGGAAGAACTGGCTCATCAACAGCATAACGCCGGATTACAGGATGTTATATTGAATACCGATCAGGCTTACTGGACGGTAGTATCACTTGTTAACAAGAAAAAACTATCAGAAGGATATTTGGAACTTCTACGGAAAATGGATAGCGATATGGAAAAAATGATTGCCGAAGGGGTTGCTACCAAGGCCGATGGGCTATCTGTAAAGGTAAAACTGAATGAAGCGGAAATGAACCTCACCAAAGTAGAAGATGGAGTAAGTTTGGTAAAAATGCAGCTCTGTCAGCTATGCGGAATAGATTTAACCACCCCGATTACCCTGGAAGATGAAAATATTGAAAACATCTTGGTTACTCCAACCAGTACTTACTTTGATATAAATGCAGCTTATGCTAACCGCCCGGAAATAAGAAGCCTGGAATTAGGTGCGGAAATTTACAAACAGAAAGTGAACGTTACCCGTGCCGAACATTTACCATCTGTAGCACTTATGGGAAATTATATTCTAACGAATCCCGGATTAACGAATGGTTTTGAGAAGAAATTCCGCGGAATATGGAATGTGGGCGTTATGGTGCAAATACCCATCTGGCATTGGAGAGAAGGTACATATAAAGTTAGAGCAGCAAAAGCTGAAGCCCAGATAGCCAAATACCAATTAAGTGATGCAAAGGAAAAGATTGAATTACAGGTTAATCAATCTGCTTACAAAGTAAACGAAGCTGTTAAAAAGCTCTTTATGTCTAATAAAAATATGGAGAAGGCAGATGAAAATCTGCGGTATGCCAATCTGGGATTCAGAGAAGGGGTTATTCCAACCAGTAATGTTTTAGAAGCCCAAACAGCTTGGTTATCGGCTCATTCAGAGAAGATCGATGCCCAAATTGACGTGAAACTAACAGAGATATACCTCAAAAAATCACTTGGACAATTGACCGTTGACGATTGACTGTTGAGAGTTGTAATTTAAATTGTAATTGTAAATCGTAAATAGATATGGCATCAAGTAAATCACAAAACAGTAATATGCTATTGGCTTTTCTCACACTGCTGGGTGTTATCGCAGTGGTTGCGGTAGTAGGTTTTTTCATGCTAAGAAAAGGACCGGAAATCATTCAGGGACAAGCTGAAGTTACTGAATACCGTGTATCAAGTAAAGTTCCCGGCCGGATTCACGAGATACGCGTAAAGGAAGGTCAAAAAATAAACGCAGGTGATACATTGGCCATTTTGGAAGCACCTGATGTAAAAGCTAAAATGGAGCAAGCTCAGGCTGCGAAAGCAGCTGCCGAAGCACAAAACCAAAAAGCCATTAATGGTGCTCGCCGGGAGCAAATTCAAGCTGCATTCGAAATGTGGCAAAAGGCACAGGCTGCCGTTACTTTTGCCGAAAAATCATATACAAGGGTAAAGAATCTTCATGAAGAAGGTGTTATGGCTGCCCAGAAGTTAGATGAAGTTACCGCCCAACGGGATGCTGCAATTGCTACCGAAAAGGCTGCGAAAGCCCAATACGATATGGCTGTTAATGGTGCCGAAAGAGAAGATAAGATGGCAGCCGCCGCACTGGTGGGGCAAGCAAAAGGTGCAGTTGCAGAAGTAGAATCGTATATTAATGAAACTTATCTCATCGCGCAAACAGCTGGTGAAGTTTCCGAAATATTTCCTCAGGTTGGAGAGTTAGTGGGTACTGGTGCACCTGTTATGAATATAGCTATTTTAGATGACATGTGGGTTAGCTTCAACGTAAGAGAGGATCTTTTGAAAGATCTGGCAATGGGAGCTGAATTCGAAGCTTTTGTTCCGGCACTGGGAAACAGAGACATACAGCTTAAAGTAAATTACATGAAAGATTTGGGCACATATGCTGCCTGGAAAGCTACAAAAACTACCGGCCAGTTTGACCTTAAAACATTTGAAGTAAAAGCGATACCTATTGATAGAGTAGATGGATTGCGTCCGGGAATGTCGGTAATACTGAAGAAATAGCTGAAAGCTGAAAGTCGCGATGCGGAGGAATACTAACTTAAAAGCCCGAAAATGAAATCAACAAAAAAGAAGAAACATATAGCTCTCTGGCTGGTTATGAAGAGAGAGGTTCGTAGATTTGGATCGCGCCCACTCTACCTCTTCAGTATGATAGCAGCTCCGCTTTTCTGCTACATATTCTTTACCACGCTTATGGATACAGGGTTACCCAAAAACCTTCCTGTTGCTGCTGTTGATCTGGATGACACTTCTACTTCACGCAGTCTCATCCGTAATCTTGATGCCTTTCAGCAAACTTCAATTGTTGCACATTACGGAAGTGTTGCCGAAGCGCGTAGAGCTATTCAACGGGGAGAAATATATGGTTTCTTTTATATACCTAAAGGATTATCGCAACAAGCGCAGACGCAAAATCAGCCAAAAATATCTTTTTATACAAATAACTCCTATTTAATTGCCGGTTCACTCCTTTTCAGAGACATGAAGATGATGAGCGAATTAACATCAGGTGCTGCGGCACGTACTGTTTTATATTCAAAAGGAGCCACAGAAGATCAGGCAATGGCATATTTGCAGCCCATTGTAATTGATACCCATGCCTTGATGAATCCATGGTTAAATTATTCTGTGTATCTGTGTAACACATTACTTCCGGGTATTCTAATGCTGATGATTTTCATGATGACAGTGTATTCAATTGGTGTGGAAATTAAAGAACGCACTGCCCATGAATGGCTTCGGATGGGAAATAATTCTATATATATTTCATTAGCCGGAAAGTTATTACCACAAACTCTTGTTTTCTTCATCATGGGGATATTTTACAATATCTATTTATATGGTTTTCTTCATTTTCCACTCAACAGCGGAATCCTGCCCATGTTATTGGCAACACTCCTGTTTGTACTTGCATCTCAGGCATGTGGAATCGTAATGATTGGTTCACTTCCTACTTTACGCCTGGGATTAAGTTTCGCATCTCTTTGGGGAGTGGTATCGTTTTCCATATCCGGTTTTACTTTCCCAGTTATGGCCATGCATCCCATTTTGCAAGGGTTGAGTAATTTATTCCCGCTACGGCATTACTTTCTTATATATGTTGATCAGGCGCTTAACGGCTACAGCATGATTTATTCGTGGACAAATTATATGGCTCTTCTCGTTTTTATGCTCTTACCATTTTTGGTAATCAACAGGCTGAAAGAGGCATTGATATATTATAAATACATACCTTGATATGGAAGAAAAGTCATTTACAACCAATATAAAGGAAGGGATTCGGGATATGTTTTATATCTGGAAAAAAGAATTCGCTTCCATTTTTCGCGATCAGGGAGTACTCATATTCTTTATTCTTGTTCCGTTGGCTTATCCGTTGGTATATGCTTTTATTTACACCAATGAGGTGGTACGTGATGTGCCGGCCGTTGTGGTAGACAATTCCCGTTCAGCACTCAGCCGTAAGTATCTCAGAAAGGTGGATGCTACACCCGACATTCAAATAGTATCGTATTGCGCCGATATGGAAGAAGCCAGATCGATGCTCCGGGAACGTTTGGCATATGGAATTATCTATATACCGGAAAATTTTAGTAATGATATTATCAGCGGTAAACAAACACAAGTAAGTATTTATTGTGATATGAGCGGCTTGTTGTATTATAAAAGTATGTTACTGGCCAATACTGCTGTATCTCTTGATATGAACAAAGACATCAAAATTTCTCGTACGGGAAACACTACCGATCGCCAGGATGAAGTTACGGCCTATCCAATTGAATATGAAGATGTAGCCATGTTTAATCCTACAAACGGATTTGCTTCTTTCCTTATACCGGCTGTTCTTATTCTTATCATTCAGCAAACATTGCTATTGGGCATAGGTTTATCTGCCGGCACCGCACGCGAAAAGAATAAATTTAAAGATCTGATTCCGGTCAACAACCATTACCACGGAACCTTACGCATCGTCTTGGGCAAAGCGTTATGCTATTTCATGGTATACGCAATTGTATCAGTATATATCCTGGTAGTTGTTCCTCGCATGTTCAGGCTCAATCAGATAGGTCAGCCGGGAGATTTAATTCTGTTTATGTTACCTTACACCATTGCATGCATCTTTTTTGCCATGACTGCTTCGATAGCTATACGTAATCGTGAAACCTGTATGCTGATTTTTGTATTTACCTCCCTCCCACTACTCTTTATATCAGGCATTTCATGGCCTGGCGCAGCCATTCCCAAGTTCTGGGAATATTTTGGTTATCTCTTCCCATCCACATTCGGCATCAACGGATTTGTAAGAATCAATAATATGGGAGCCACCCTCAATGAGGTTGCTTTCGAATACAAGGGATTGTGGTTGCAAGCTGGAATTTATTTCGTAACAACCTGTATTGTATATAGACATCAAATTTTAATGAGCCACAAACATATTAACCCCGTTATTTCTTAGCCATCTCTACTATCGTAGTTGGCGGTAGTTCGTTGTTTCTTTTATCCACCTGGGCTATAACACTCTCTGCTATCTCAATAAAAGCTTTCCCGGTAATAGAAGTTTCATTAAGCGCCACCGGCGCGCCCTCATCCCCACCCTCACGGATGCTCTGCACCAGAGGTATCTGCCCCAACAATGGAACCTTCATTTCTTCAGCAAGTTTAGCCGCACCATCTTTTCCGAATATATAATATTTGTTTTCCGGTAATTCGGCCGGAGTAAACCATGCCATATTTTCAATCAAACCGATGATGGGAACATTTACCTTTTCGTTAGTAAACATATTTATCCCTTTTCGCGCATCTGCCAACGCAACATCCTGTGGCGTACTCACAACTATAGCCCCTGTAAGCGCCAATGTTTGAACAATGGTAAGGTGAATATCACTGGTACCCGGTGGAAGATCAATCAAAAAATAATCCAACTCTCCCCACTCTGTATCTCCAATCAATTGTTTCAAAGCATTGCTTGCCATCCCGCCCCTCCATAAAGTGGCCTGATCAGGATCAACAAAAAAGCCGATCGAAAGTAACTTTACACCATATTTATCAACAGGAATAATCATATCCCGTCCATCAATTTTCTCTGCGAAAGGCCTCGCATCCTCCACATGAAACATTTTCGGCATTGATGGGCCAAATATATCCGCATCCAAAAGTCCAACTTTAAATCCCATCTTGGCAAGCGCTACTGCCAGATTAGCTGCAACAGTAGATTTTCCTACTCCGCCTTTACCCGATGATATTCCAATAATATTCTTTACATCAGGTAATAATTTACCTACTTCGGGGCGTGGAGCCTGCCTGGATTTAACCGCTATATTACCCACTATCTTCACATCACTACTGATATATGTCTGTATAGCAGTTTCTGATGCTTTAACAATAGATTTTATAAATGGATCGGTGGGTTTATCGAATACCAGCGAGAAGGAAACTTTCATTCCATCAATACGCATATCATCGTCAACCATCCCAGATTCTACTATATTTTTGCCTGTTCCCGGATACCTTACAGTTGCAAGGGCTTCAAGAATTAATTTAGGATATAAAGTCATAATTGTTTTAAGTTTTTTGAGTTTTTTGAGTTACGATGCCGCATAGAAGCTCAAAAACTAAAATTTAAACCACTGCGTTTACTTCGGTTATAACTCCGATACGAATCAAGTTCAATTTCAACATCAGGCTCAGTCAG
>DAIMFE010000106.1:0-10263 GCA_036724805.1 Bacteroides sp. | reverse complement strand
AAATGCAACGTGCTGTTGGAGTAATACAAAGTTTCGTATTGGGGGGTAAATATGTTTTGTTAAGATTACATACCTTCGGCATGCGTGTGAAATGTGTGAATTTATCACTAAGTTAAGACATTGTAGCGATGATTCTAATAGATATTTTGAGATAAAAAGCCCATTAATCGCAGAATACTCGGAGTGAGGAGTGCAGTTAATATACCATTCAGCGTAAGTCCAAGTCCGGCATATGCCCCATACTTACTACTGATTTCCATAGCAGTTGAAGCACCCAGGGCGTGTGCCGCGGTTCCCATAGATAAACCTTGAGATATAGGTTGATTAACCTTTAGCATTTTCATAACTTTAAATCCTGCAATACTTCCCAGCAACCCAACGCAAACAACAACAGCCGCAGTAAGGGCAGGAATACCACCAATAGCTTTTGAAACTTCCATAGCAATAGGCGTTGTAACCGATTTTGGAGCTAAGGATAGAATGACTTCTTTACTGGCTCCCAATAAATAAGCAATTAGTACTACTGAAATAATTCCAACAACACACCCGGCTAATTGAGATAAAAGGATTGGTATTAACTGTTTCTTTATTTGTTTCAGTTGAAGGTACAAAGGTACTCCTAATGCTACAACAGCGGGTTTTAGCCAGAATTCTATAAATTCTCCCCCTTCATTGTATGTTTCATAACTGATTCCTGTAAGTTTAAGAAAAGTTATTAATACAGCGAGTGTAATGAGAATTGGATTTAAAAGTACATATCCGGTTTTCTTCTGTATCCATTTGGCGGCAAAGAAAACGCCGAAAGTAATAAACAGCAGAAAGAATTTATTTTCAAGATAGCTCATTTCTTTTGCGTTTTTTTCGGGTGATTTGATGCACCCATCCGGTAACGATTAATACTAATAGGGTACTGATAAAAGTGGCGATGGCAATAGGAACTATCTCTGCCGTGATAAGATCGAAGTATAACATTAATGCTATACCCGGTGGAATGAAAAAGAAGCTAAGGTTTGCCACCAGAAAATCAGTGAGCCCTTTTACCCAATGTAGTTTGATCCAGCCTAATTGAAGAAAAAGAGTGAGGAGTAACATTCCTATGATACTGGAAGGTAGTTTGATTCCGGTAAAGTGAACGATTAATTCACCTAATGCTAAGCAGCCGAAAAGTATGGCGCATTGACGTATCATTGCAGTGTATTTAAAAACTGTGCAAAGGTACGCAATAGATCGGGAATTGTTTGTAGAATTTTAATAAGGTTATAGTTTCTGTTCGTAATTTTGCGCGGACAAACTTCTTCATCTCTTCATCCATCAATTCACCCAGTCCGTTGAGCATTCCCTTATCACTCATACCTTCAAGTTTATCTATACACTTTTGCAGGTAGTCGGCCAAAGTCATCTCCATACGGGTTTCAACGATGGATTTATTTATTGGTGTTTTATTGTTCATGAAAAACCAGCAGTCGAATATGTCCCTGTTGGTTATTGAAGTGCGATCGAGCATGGCGCACAGCTTATGAGCAAACATGTCTGGAGCAACCATGACTTGTATATTAATTCCCAGCAAATTTTTTATCTCGTAACGGTCAACGAAGTTACGATTGGATATTTCAACTTTCAGTTTACGCTCCCCAATTCCATAATCAAGTACGCAAATAGGTCCATAAAACTTTTTTGCTTCATCATGAATTGTTCCATACTTCAATAATATATTGCGGACTCTTTTATATACCATGTCTTTCTTTTCAGAATTTAAAAGATTAAAATCCAAATCGACAGAAAAGCGGGGTAGATCATAAAAGAACATCAGAGCTGTACCACCCTTGAAACCGAGTATGGAAGCTAATTCTTTATCTTCGTAGATATCTTTTAGGATTTGGAACAGGAAGAATTTGTGTTTATTAATATCAACCATTATTGTATATTGTTCTGTAGTTTAATAACCCTCTTTTCCAATGCATCCGATTTGTAGGCTGGAAGAATACGGGCTATTAACAGCCAATCAAGAGGATTTAGATTGTCAAAGTAATAATCTTTATCAAGATATAAGATATCAAGAAATGCTCTTTCGGGAGTGGCGATATTGATGCTTTTACGAACGATTCCGGTCATATCCATTATAATATCTTCCTTGATTCGGCGGTAACTATAGGTTTTTCCGTCTACCTCTATTTCACGAGATAGATAGCTAACACAGGTATAGCGTGAATCATATTGAAAGATAATCCCTGCTTGTTGCAGTACATATTCCAGCGAAATATAGGAAGGGGTATAAAGTATATTTGCCAGTTCTAGCGGATTATAATCTGGTTTGGCATAAATACCCTTGCGTAGGTTCAATAGTCGGTGGGTTTTTACATAATATCTCAATCGGTCACTCAGATATTCATTTTCCTCTTCCCCAAAAAGCATAGCAATATCTGATAATCTGAACACAGTTCGAGTATCTTTGTATATTTCTAGTATAAAATCTTTTTTCTTCATTCAAGAACTGAAAACGAGAATTATTTCTTCTTTCAGTTCACAAATGTAAATAAAAGAATTAACAGAAGGAAATACTATGACGCTCAAGAATGAAATTTTTACCTTCATGAATCGTATGTGCTGGTGAAAATAGATGAATAAATTGTATCTTTACTGTGCTATATTATTTATTTTAGCCGCGGATTACACGGATTATACGGATTTCAATACACGGATTTAATATCTTTCACTATCAATTTTACACAAATAAAATAAGATTCCAAACGTTATGAAAATAATAGAAACTAATCGCTTGATTCTTCGGTCTATTTTTCATCGGCACACCTCAACCGGAACGATTGAGCGTGCCGATGCAATGTAAAAAGATTATCTTTCTTCTAATGTAATGCCATCAAGGCAGAAATATGCTGGAGTATTCATGCCCCATTCTCCATTATCTGTTGAAGTTAATTCGAATTTAATTGTTTCAGCATCTGCTATTTTAGTAAGATCTACCCATGTCCAATCTTTAATAACATCTGATTTGCCATTTCTATAATCAGCTAGATAGAAATCAACGGAATCGATTTCCTTATCTGCGGCATTATATCCAATTATGGTAAGTTTAAACCAATCTCCGTCTTTGAATTTGGTGACATATCCACCACCGTCATTTCCATCTTTTATTGCTAAATAAGCGTATGTAGCATTGGTAACCCACATGCCCTTCACAGAATACAATGTTGGTTTAAGCATTGTTATTTGTGCCGGGTTTGTTAAACAACCAGTTAGATAAGTTGCTCCATTTTTACCTTTTGCTGTAATAGCACTTGTATTTGTATAACCTGGAGTAGTTATATCTGTTTTATTTGTATAGGTAAATCCGCCACCTAGGCCGCTGGGACTATAATAGTGACTAAATTCTAATATATTGGATGGGTCTTTGAAACTGCTTTTAAAATAACCATATTCAACAGGGGGGATTGGTTCACCATCCGTAGTCGTAAATTCGCTATTTGCTTCCGTCAACTTCCCATTAAAACTAATAATGACATCTTCTTTTCCGTCATTATTATCATCGTCATCATCACTACACCCAGTATACAATAACACACTAAAAACCAGAAACGGTAATAAAAACAATTTTTTCATAACTAATTCTTTTAAGTTTATACTCTATTTGTTAAAATGTAAATCTTCAATTGTTGAAAGCTCCGTAGATGTTTCTCCCAGCCATCCGCATACCTGATTAACGGCAGTGTGGATTCTCACAAAATCAATACCATCCAGTTTTACCGATTTGCCTTCCTTATCAACAGCCCAATCAATTTTAAACTGACAATATTCTGTATTATTAGGTTGATTATCAGCATATCCCCATGGATACGGATATTGAACCCATGTTCCACTTTCCAGAACACCGTTATCTGATAAACGTGTGCCATGAAAAGTTAATTCGTCCTGTTCAAGCCATAGAGGATAATAAGAATTCTCCTTGTGAAATGAATTCCTTGGAATGCTACCTTCATTTCCTTTATTATCAGTCCACTGAATTGCATCCAATGGTGAAGCCGGGCGATAGTAAGTTATTGAATAGTTTCTTATTTCTTTTTCGGAATTATATTCACTTCCGGCAAGTTCATACCATTCTTCATCCGGTAACCCATTACCGTTAGTGTCTTTTGATACAAATACAATTCCCGGTTCCGAGCTTCCCTGACCGTTGGCACTCCAATTGGCATTTCCATATATCTTGAAATCATATTCGCCCTCTACATTGCGGATGGTTTGATTAAAACCAACAGTAATATATCCACCGTAAGCACCTAGTGTTATCAATGAACGTTTTTTTATTTGTTCAGTTGCCAGTTCCAAAACCTGATTGTAATTGAAACCATCCCTGTAAGCAGTAGTGGTTGTGTTCATAAACTGACAGGGTGCCGGAACATATTCCAATACCTTAGTAGCGAACGCGTTAGGAGCATTCGGATCTTCTACTTCATCATCAATATTACTTTGCGAAAGTCTATCGCTGAATACCAGTGTATTAGGATTCAATCCCACATTATTTATTCGGAATTGTAACTGCCCCTGTGGATTAAAGCATAAAACATCGCCTTTTACTTTGTAATCATAAGCATCGGTGATATACACATTGCCGCTGTATGGATTAACCGAAATGTTGTAAGGTGTCTGAATAATAGTTCCATCAGTAATGAAATTCTCCTGTTCAATTTCGCCATTAGTCAGGTTTAGAACCTGAATCTTAGATTCCTTCGTTTGATAATCATAACTCGATAAATAAGCAAAGTCATTACCGAGCGCAAAGTTCAACACTTCCTTGTTCCAGGTTTGCCGAACCTCATTAGTGCCACTATCGATTCTTACAAATTCCTTTTCTCCTGAATTGTTTATATCACCTCTTACTGCTACATAAATGTCTCCATTACTATCTGCGAGGATCTTTCCGGGGTTATTGCCTACGGTAATTTTCTTTATTTCAGTGAACGAAGGAATATCAATTACCGAAACCGTATTATCATAATTGGGGCTATCCAGTCCGCCGGAATTGGATACATATAGTTTATTGCTTTGTGCACAAATACCATCCGGGTTTCTACCTGCGGAAACATATTTCTCAATGGATAAACTGGTTGTATCTATTTGGGCTACAGTTCCATCAAAAGAACACACAAAGGCTTTATTGCCGTAGAAGGTTATATTGCGTGGCTGTCGGGAGCTTCCGTTCTCGGCTAATACCGGAATTCTTTTGAGCGAAGTGCCGGTTCGCCAATCTATTACTTCAATCTGGCTGGATACATTCACCACTATATACAGCTTAGAGCCATAGATAGCCATATCATTTGCCGTATCTCCTAAACTTCTTTTGTTTATGGCGAGGAAATAATCAGAAACCAGTTTGTTGTTAGGAAATGTATATCGGGATAATGTACTATTGTTTAAGTTGAATAAACCTTCAGAGAGAATATAAAATTCCGCAGTACCTGTTTCGGGTAAAACGGTACCATTGTCGGGAAGCTCGTTTATGTCGCGCATATCATCACAAGAGATGAATGATATTGAAAGAAACAATAAAAGAATAATACCCACATGGCAACTCCTCTCCCTAGAGGGATGCAAATCTTTATTTATTTTCATAGCCTAACCTTTACCGTTGCCCGTACCGAACGCCCCGGCATGGGGAAATACCGTACAATTTCATAATTCTTATCCAATATATTCAGTGCTTCCAAAGTAAAGGAAGTGTCTATCTTCTTGATTTTTATATTCTTACTTAAAGAAACACTATGATCACTATATCCTTTCAATTTATTTTCCGTAGAGTTTTGTCCAAGCGCGTATCGTTTCCCCGAATGCAGAAAAGAGTAGGAGAGGTTCACCCACGGTGTTTCAATAGTAGCCTGTCCCGAGCCGGAAACGCGAGGCGTATAAGCTATTTGATGTTTATAAGTTTTTCCATTGCGGTCGGTAATATCCTGTGCCCGTTGGTATGTATGGTTACCCGAAAGATGTATGGAAATATCTTTATGCGGATGGAGGCTCAGTGAACCTGCGATATCAATTCCTTTTATATCCACTTCTCCCAAGTTAACCATGCTCCATACAAATATATTCTTTGTAGGAATGGCCATAATCTTGTTCGTCACCCTATTGATATAACCATCCACAGTTGCGGAAACATAAGGAATAAAGCTATTAATCTCTTTGGCATACGTTATTCCAACGTTAAATTGTCGGGTGTTTTCGGGTACCAGATCAACATTACCCACTTCCGAATAATACAAATCATTAAAGTTAGGCAGCCTGAATATATCTTTATAAAAGAAGCGAAAACGCAATTCTTCACTATCAATAGGTTTTATGGATGCTGTTACATACGGAGTAAGTTTTCGGTGATTACCAGCCGCTGCACCACGGCTTGTTTCCTCATTAATAACAGTTGCCAATACCGATGCTGAGGCTGTTAGCCATTCATTAATATATTTCCCCGCCAGGGCTGTTAACCATGAGTACCTTGTGGGGTCGGCAAAGTTCTTGGTATTGGCATTCAATGTATTGACGCTGCCGTCTGTTGATACCGAAAACGAAAGATTATCCAGTAAACGATACAAAAGAGAAGCCGATAGATAGTATTCCTGTTGATAGTAGCTATTGTCTGTTTTCCCTTCCGAACCTTTATAATCCGGGTCGAGATAACGTTGATAACTCCAATTCCATCTGGCAGACGTTTGGAATACCCACTGTCGGCTAAACTCTTTTTTATACTGAAACTGGCTGAATGTATTCTTATCCCATAAATGTTGGGAACTATAATCGTAATAGAGCGTTGTGGCTCCCGGTAATCCTCTGGATGATTGATAATAATAAGCTTTTACTCTAATTTGTTCCGTATCAGAAAGATTTCCGAATAACCCAACTTCTGCCCGAAGAGTTTTAACTTCGGTGTTTTTCCTTCTCTCTCGCGAAGTACTATCATTGGCATTGCCATAATGCATGGTATACGAATATTGTCCGTTGGCCGACATCCATTCTCCATTTATTGCTAATGCCCATTTATTACCCAGTTTCTGCTCAATAAGAACCGAAGGATTTACCAATCCCCACGATCCGGTTTTAAAAGAAGCATTAACGTTGGTACTTTTCCCGGCAATGAAACGGGGAGTCAAGGTTTGTATATTGAGTATTCCTGCTGAAGCAAAAAAACGAGCCGGTTGAAAGATATTATCCGATTGTCCGTTGTTCAGTGTAAGCCGATCCACATTGTCAAGAGAGAAGCGGCCAATATCTATCTGTCCTGTCTGGGCATCGGTAAGAGTAATACCATCATATCCGATAGCGGTATGCTCGGCTCCTAAACTACGTAAAGAAACGGTTTTCAATCCACCAATGCCGCCATAATCTTTTATGGTTACACCTGCAAAGTGTTTCACAGCATCGGATAATTGCAAAACGTTTAATCCGGTGAGTTGTTCTCTGGTTAGTATTTGTGTGGGAACCGCTGCGCGGACTTCGCGGGTTTGGTATGGTTCGGAGATGATTATTTCGGGGATATCGTATATGCGGGTTGTGTCTACCGGTGTGATTTTGGCAAACAAGGAGATTGGAAAAAGCACTATTGCGCTTAATACATAATAAAGTAAAGAAGTTAAAGTTCTTTTGTTTCCGTTCATAACCTAGGTAGTAAAATACTTTTGACTCGAAAGTTTTACTAGTAACTGTTTGGCAGGTTTTCTGACTCTTCCCAGCTTTATACTACCTTCCCGGATTGCTCCAGTGGCATAAGACTTGTATAAGCATTAAAGGAATTACAGCAGCGAGACTGTTCAGGATTTACACCTGATTCCCTTTTCAGTGTTTTACCCGAATGGATAATTCACCACCAAACTTTTGCAAAGGTACATAATGTTTTTAGAAAAACAATCCTGATATTATCTACTTTGGATTAAAGTTAACAAACAACCGGAACTCATTTGCCGGAATAGCTACTATTTGTTTACCGGTGGTAACGTTAATAGTACTGTTATTTATATAATCATACCATGCCCCCGTATTAGGAAACTCAACAGTATATTCACTGCTGCCATTGGTGAAGTTTCCTGCTACAACCATCGCTTTGTTTCCGGAACTAGCTTTAATAAACCGACCATTTGCCCAGTTTGATACATTTACTTGCCAGCTAAAATCCGCATTTTCAGTAAATAGCTCAGGATATGAAGTGCGGAATTTAATCAATTGAGAATAAGTATCATACAATGCTTTTCTCTCTTTTATATCATAATAATTCCATAAAATAGGTTTCTTTCCCGTTCTTCCATTTTCATCAATAGAAATATCATATCCCAGTTCGCCGAATTGCCATACCATTTTGGGTCCCGGAACGGTAAAGAAGAAAGCAGCGTTTACCTGTGCTTGCTTCATTCTGTCACCTAAATTTGTTGCAATAGTACCATCTCCCCAGGTTTTAGCTTTATAAGAGGTACGTTCTTCATCATGGCTTTCCATATAGCCTACCCAACTTCCAAACGAAATGGAATTACCTGTATACAATGAGCCAAACGAACTGTTTTCCGGATATCCCATAGCCGACTGGCAGTAGGCGTTATTGGCATTTCGCCAAAGATGTATTCCTGCATCCGCCAATTCTTTTTCTTCTTGCAGCACAGCAAAATGTTCGAAAATTACATAAGCATCAGGATAAGCATCTTTTATAGCCTTATTGTATTCTTTCAGGATGGCAACGCGCGATGGATCATAATTACCAGCTGTTGACTCTGTACTTTGTTTCTGGGTAAACCCTTTGGTCAAGTCGAAACGGAATCCATCGATTTTGTATTCTTCCAACAAAAAAAGAAGATTACGTTTAACGAATTTCTTTACCAGTGGCGATTCGTGATTGAAATCGTGGAATACACTATAAGGATGCGGCGCATCCACATTGAACCAGGGATTATTTACAACAGTTTTGCTTGCAGAAGAATTCCAATATAATTTTGCAAATGGATTTGCTCCTGTAGCGTGATTATATACCACATCGAGAATAACTGCGATACCCCGTTTGTGGCATTCATCAACGAACTTTTTGTACATTTCTTTGGTGCCGTATGCTTTATCCATGGCAAAGAAGAAACAAGGATTATATCCCCAGCTATCATTGCCGTCAAATTCTTGTATAGGCATAAGTTCGATGGCATTTACCCCAAGAGTTTCAAGGTAATCCAGTTTTTCTAATGCTCCATTTATATCGCCGGAATCGGTAAAATCGCGGAACAGCATTTCGTAGATTATAAGATTATCCTCATCTTCTATCCTGAAATTATTAACCTGCCAGTTATATGCTTGCGGTTGAGTTATAAACGTAGAAATGATATCCGTTGTTTTATCAGAAGAATATTTCCTCAATCCCGGATAAGTAGAAGAAGAAATATGTACATCCTGCGGGTCAAGTACCTTTTCAGTGTACGGATCGGCCAAACGGATATTTCCATCTGTTTTACTTACCACAAAATATTGGAAAGCATATTCTGTTTGTCCGTTTAATCCTGTAACGGTGTACCACCAACAACCGGTATCGTCATCTCGTTTCATAAGATATTGGGTATCAATGGTCCATTCGTTGAAGTCGCCGATAAGATAGACTGCATCTTTATACTTTCCATTGGTATCTTTATCGTATAATACCAATGTTACAGTAGAAGGGTCAATGATATTTATTCCTTCAATAGTACCTGTTGGCTGTGGTTTATGCTCAATCTCTATTGGTTTTATCGAAGTATCTTCAACTGTTATAAACAAATCCTTTTCCTGCGTTTTTCCATCTGTGCTTCTAAATACGACCCCTATCTTTTGTATTGATAACA
Organism: Bacteroides sp.; assembly: GCA_036724805.1. Taxonomy (GTDB): domain Bacteria; phylum Bacteroidota; class Bacteroidia; order Bacteroidales; family Bacteroidaceae; genus Bacteroides. The sequence continues at coordinate 421 of DAIMFE010000106.1, read as the reverse complement.
TTTCCGGAGCTCCAAACCAGCTACGAATGTTAGGTTTAAGGGAAAGACTCCATACGTTGTCTTCCACTTTGGTCATTTTACATTTATCGGTATTTACACCCCAATCGGCAGGAACGAAATCCCAGGTATCACCTGTTACAATGCCGATATGGGCGTAAACATCTCCGGTATATTTAGAAGAATGTAATGGAGATGTTTGCGATGCTTTGAAAACAATTCGTCCTTCTTCGCTGGCTGTAAGGGTTTCGGGGAAGGTGTTAATGCCGTCTACGTATTCTTCATCGGGTGGTCCGGGTGGTTCGGTGTTGGGATCGTTTTTATCATCGGAGCAGGATGATAAAAGGAAAACAAATAATAACAGATAGTGCAATAATAAATCTTTCTTCATAAGATAGGGGGAATAATCGCGGGTGTAGGATTA
>DAIMFE010000105.1:0-10750 GCA_036724805.1 Bacteroides sp. | reverse complement strand
GAATAAAAATCAATCCCTGGCATTATTAATTCTAATTTACATTAACTCTATTATAAGAAAAAAAATCACTACTGACCGACTAAAATTTGCATAAAAAAAAGGCTACTCCCTTTCGGTTTCGCCTCATGTGTGTAATTTTGCTGTACCACCAACAAAAATTACCACATGGGCAAAAATAGTGATAAAAGATTAGTCGGTCAGTAGTGTTTGTTAATAAAAAATCACACTTTAGATTTAGCGTAAGTTAAACCATATTTATTCCGTTCCAAATCTGGAAGTGTCAAATGCTTTATGTGTTCTATCATAACCTCCGAATTTGAATACAAAAGAGAGCGAAACGGCTCTTGTATCTGGAATTATATTCATCTTTAGATTTTGTGTATCATATTTCATACTCATATCCGGTGTCCATTTATTGAACAAATCTGAACCCTTTAACTTTAGCTCTGCCATGTCGTGAAAAAATGTCCACTTCAGACCTATATCTAAGCTCCATAATGGCGTGAGTTCGGCGGGGCCTTGAATGTTTTTCGATATATACGCACCATTTACTTCAGCCTTAATATTAGGCTTTGATGATATATTGATGGTATTGTCTAATCGTGTATAAAATACAATATTATTCTTGTTAAATGAGATATCGTGAAAATGTGAACTTTTAACTTTATCATAGAACCCCATTAATGTGAGTCGTGTGTTTGCTCTTTCTCTTATATTAAAGGGAATGATAAGATTTAAACCGGCGGTTTGCTTATAATCAAAATTTAAAGTCTTATAAATAAGCACTAATCGATCATGTGCCTGATAAGGCAATTGCATTGAGTATCCATCCAGATAACTATAAAATGCAGTAAGAACATACTTGCTTTTAAAAATATAATTAAATTGGCTTGAATAGCTTCTGTAGGGCTTCAATAGTGGGTTACCATGTATTTCGCTGTAACCATTTAGATAACTTACTGCTCCGTGCATTTCCCAGTAAGCAGGGTATATTTTATCAGACGAAAAAGAGAGCTGCATAATTTGTGATGGCGAAATAAAATACGTCATCTCTAGCGCAGGAAAGATAGTCCATTCTTTAAAGTCGGTTAGCGCATAGTATTCGCCAGTAACAGAGGCGCTTACAGACAGCCTGTTGCTTATGTTTTTTTCAACACCAATGTATGTGTTCGCTGTATGTTCTGTTATCTGGTTACTCATATCAAACTCAGACATATCGTTCCCTGTCGGAGATCTATAAAGTTGTAAACTTTTATCAGTAGCATACATGTATTGGACGCCATAATTTAACTTCCACTCAGACGGTAACAAATTGCTTTGATCTGCAAAAAAACGATAGCGATTGATCTCCTGTTTAGCATCAGCTGTAAACTCATTTTCTTTATTGATCATTCTTTCTGAAAATTGTTGGTCAGTATGAGTATTGTATAATGTATACTCGACCCCTACTTTTAGTCCGAATCCAGAAGAGTAGTCCATCAAAACATCGTGCATTTGTATAGGCGATTTATTCTCTTTATGATTGTTAGACAAAGAAAACGTGCCCTTTGACGATTCATTGTTATTGACTTTATTAGCTATTTGTGATGTATAAACGAGATTAAGGTTATTATTTTCACTAAGTTTATGGTCTATTCCAAATCGAATATGATTAATGTTGGACTTTCTGTTTCCCCGATTAAACTGTTCGATAAGATTAGTTGTTTCATTATACAGATGATTTGAATGAATATCCACTCCACTTTTTTCTTGTTCACGATTGAACGCATAGTTAAAGTCGAGAGTTGTCTTTGATAGGGAAATCAATAGAGAAATACCACCCGTATAGTTAGCATAGTGTTTTTGAGCATATTCGGCATTTACTTGTCCTTGTAAAGAGTTAGCATTATCTCCTTTCAAAACCAGGTTGATCGCAGCTCCACGTATATGGTATTGAGGTGGAGTGCTGTACATAATTTCGGCACTTTGTATCATTTCAGCAGGATACATTTTGAGAGCTGCCATTAAATTTTCATGTGACATAGCCGTAACTTTACCATTAATAATTACAGTTACACTACTTGCTCCAGCAAGAATAAGTGCCCCATTTTGCTCTCGCACTCCCGGTAACCGAAGCATCGATTCATATGCATTGCTCACCGTTGTGCCGGAAAGTAACAAAGGCATATCATATGTTATTTTGCCATCAATTAATTTTACAATCGGTTTTTCGCCTTTAACAACTATATCATCAAGTGTATTTTCCTTTGCTGTTAGTTTTATGACAATATCATTTTCATCGGAGGAATAATTCCTTTCATACGTTTCATATACTAGATGCTGAACAACTAAACGGTATGCCTTTATATCAATTGGCAACAAAAAAACGCCCTCAGTATCTGTATACGTGGCATTTACATACAGTGAGTCTGTCGTTTGTAGTATGACTGTTGCGTATTCAATAGGTTCACCATTACTATCATCTGTAATCTTACCATTTATTGTCTGTGCGTTAACCGAGGCTAAACAAACAAATGCAGAGCATAATACTATACATGTATTTATTATTTTTCCCATACTTCATCTTTTGTTTAAACTATGATATTTTTGGTTTAACAAAAATATATTCTGTCTACCGAAAACACCCTTATCAACAACTTATATAGTCTTATTTAGTCTTATTTAGTCTTATCCGATAGGCTAACGGTCTTGATTTTTATTTTGCAGCGTATAAAATCGTTTTTTTTATGTAAGTTTGTGCCTAAAAAAATGAACTCTATTAAGGTAATAAGAAGAAGGTTTATAGTTATTATCTGGAGTATAACGCTGCTTTTTATCATAAACTTGTTTTATTTGGCTGAATTGTACAAAGAAATTAAGGATGATACTACCAAAATAATGATTTCAAGTATTGAAGAGGCAGATGGTGAGGAGTTACAGACTCGTTTGACAACTATATCTTCTTTGTTTGACAATGAGCATACTATAATTTCTGTAGACAAATCAATTGTAGTAGAAGATGATGATTCTGAAAGTATTTCAAATAACAGTCAAATATCCAGCATGTTGATATTCAACCAGTTGATAAAAGATGTAAGAAAAACAGTTCACCAAACTATCGATACGATTATTCAACCAAACTTACCTCTACTGGATAGCCTTATCATTCTTAATTCTATGAATAGAGGAATAACAACCTTGCTATATTATTCGGAAATAGTTGACACAAACACTGGCGTTGTATTGGCCTCTTCCAAAACACAAGCATCACCTATAGCAAATAATTACTATTTGTATGAATACGACACAGAAAGTAATTATGCCTATAAAGTATACACAGCATCAATGACACGTGCCGTTTTGAAACGAATGTCTGGTATTCTATTTACTACTTTATTAACAATCATTCTGCTTGGATATGCTTTTTGGTTTTTTATAAGGACAGTCGTCAAGCAGAAGACGCTGGAAGAAATGAAACAAGACTTTACCAACAATATGACGCACGAGCTAAAAACACCTATAGCAGTTGCATATTCAACAGTTGACACCCTTTTGAATTTCAAGCAGGGTGAAAACAAGGAAAAGCGCAAGCAATATTTGAATATGTGTATCGAACAATTATCTTATCTTCGTGATTCTGTTGAAAGAATATTATCAATGAGTATGGAGCAAACTAATAATATTGTACTAAACATGTATAATATAGAATTAAAGTCATTATTTATACAAATTGTAAATCAGCAAAAAATAAAAACTGAAAAAAATATTGATCTCGAAATACTTACCGACCCAGAAAGCACAATTATCAAAGCCGACAGAGTTCATCTATCTAATATAATCAGTAATTTAATAGAAAATGCCATAAAATATTCATCAGATAGTGTGAAAGTCTGTATTAAGTCACATATTGAAAATGAATATTGTGTCATCTCAATAAAAGATAATGGAATAGGCATTAGTCAAGCAAATCTGAAACATATATTTGAAAAATTCTATCGCGTTCCTCAAGGCAACTTATACAATGCTAAAGGATATGGATTGGGTCTGTTTTATGTGAAGACAATGGTTGAATGTCACAATGGAAAAATAACAGTTAAAAGCATTTTGAATGAAGGATCTGAATTTATCATTAAATTACCTGTAAAATGAACATTAAAAAAAAGCATGTAGTATTGCTTGTTGAAGATGAGAAGACACTATCATCAATAATTTTAGATACACTAGAAGACGAAGGTTTTTCTACTTTGCAAGCCTTCGATGGGCATGAAGGACTAAAACTATTTATTGAGAAACACCCTGATATATTAATTGCTGATGTGATGATGCCCAAAATGGGTGGATTTGAAATGGTTCAAACAATTCGATCTACAGATAAGACAACACCTATATTATTTCTTACAGCTCGTTCTTCTGTAGAAGATTTGGTTTTAGGTTTTGAGCTTGGAGCAAACGACTATCTTAGAAAGCCATTTAAAATGCAAGAACTCTTAGTAAGGATAAAAGCTTTGTTAAATAGAATTAAGAAAAAAAACACTAAAACCGTTTTTAATGTTGGAAATTACACATTTGACTCTATTTCACAGAGCCTTACAGTTGGGATTCATGTGGAAGAACTAACATATTTTGAAAACGAAATATTGAAAAGATTATGTTTGAATATTAATAATGTTATCGAAATAAAAAGCTTGTTATTAAACCTTTGGTATGACGATAGTTCTTATAACAGGAATAGTTTACATGGATATATTCACAAATTGCGGAAATTATTATCTAAAGATGATATGATAAAAATAATAAATGTAAGAGGAATTGGCTATAAACTCGTGTGTTTGTCAAAAAATTGAATATATTTTAAAGACATTGTTATGAAGACAGGCACAATTATCCTTTTAGTTATTGCCGTTTATTTCTGCCTTTTGTACCTCATTTCTTATCTGGTGGGCAGAAAAGGGGGCGGCAATGATGCGTTCTTTCTGGGAAACAAAAAGTCTCCCTGGTATATTGTAGCTTTTGGCATGATTGGCTCATCCATATCCGGAGTAAGCTTTGTTTCCGTTCCCGGTATGGTGAGAGCACAAGATATGACTTACATGCAAATGGTACTCGGGTTTTGCCTGGGTTACGTTACTATTGCATATGTACTTCTTCCGCTGTACTACCAACTAAATCTCACTACGATCTACGGATATCTGCAAAAACGTTTTGGCTTGTTTTCTTATAAAACGGGTGCCGGCTTTTTCATTCTTTCTAAATCTATTGGCGCCGGAGCCAGGTTGTTTCTCGTGGTTTTCATACTGCATCGCCTTATATTCGCCGAATGGGGAATACCCTTTTACCTTGTTGCATTGGGAACCATTCTGTTAATCTGGCTATATACATCGCAAAGTGGCATAAAAGCTATTATATGGACCGACACACTTCAAACCTGCTGCCTGTTACTGGCGCTTTTCTTTATAACCTTTCAGGTGATATCGAAACTGGACTTCAATTTTACCGAAGCCGTGCAAGCAATAAGCAATGATCCTCATTCTAAAATATTCAATTTTAAATGGTCTACCACTCAGAATTTCTTTAAACAATTCTTTAGTGGTGTACTGATCGCAATTGTTATGAATGGCCTTGATCAGGATATGATGCAAAAAAGCCTTACCATTAATAAGTTGAAAGATGCCCAGAAGAATATGGTTGCTTTCGGTTTAATTTACATACCGGTTAACCTTTTGTTCTTATCATTAGGTATTTTATTGTTATTATTCGGTACGCAAACAGGGATCGAATTACCTGCCAAATCCGATGAAATGCTACCCTATCTTGCCACTAATTACCTGGGATTACCGGTTCTCATATTCTTTTCCATAGGAATCATCGCGGCAGCCTTCTCCAGCGCGGATTCTGCATTAACTGCCATTACCACTACCGTATGTGTGGACCTATTAAACATAAAGAAAGAAGAAGCTGTTAAAGCTGTAAGTATTCGCAGAAAAGTACACATTACCATTAGTGTATTGTTCTTTCTGGTGGTAATATTTATTAATTATTTAGGGCAAGATGGAATCCTTAATACTATTTATAAAATAGCATCGTATACGTATGGGCCACTGCTGGGATTGTTCTTCTTCGGGTTATTTACTAAACTTAACCCACGTGATAAGTACATACCTATAGTATGTATTTTGCCTCCTTTTATCTGCTTTGCGGTTGAAGTATTACTAAAAAGTAAACTAGACTATAAAGTAGGTAATGAAATTTTATTGCTTAATGGGCTGATAACCGTGATTGGATTAGTGCTTTTATCTGTAAAAAAGGGAAAAATAGAGCACAAACGGGTATAAACTTATGATACTTATAACACTTAACCATAAAGATTACTAAATTTACATCGAATTTAAAGGGAAGAAAGGACACAATATTAATAGCATATTGTAAATTTGTATCCGGAACCTAAAATCCAATAAACATGATTAGAAAAATTGCGTTCGTTTTATTTTGCAGCATTTACAGTATCTGCATCACAGCCCAAGGGAATAAACCGCTTGATTTGAAAGAAATTATTGCCGGCAAATTTCGTTCCGAAGGAGTTCGCGGAGTAGCACCAATGGCCGATGGTGAACACTACACACAAATAAACAAAGAAGGAACCCAAATTATAAAATATTCTTTTAAAACCGGTGAACCGGTTGCTACACTCTTTGATGTGGCCACAGCACGCGAAGTTAACTTCAAAAAAATAGATGGCTATCTGTTTTCTCCTGATGAAACAAATATCCTGATTAGTACCGAAACAATTGCTAAATATCGCCATTCTTATAGGGCAACCCATTACTTGTTCAATATAAAAAACAATAAGGTTGAACCTCTTTCTGATAATGGTCCACAGGAAGTTCCGGTATTTTCGCCCGATGGCACTATGATTGCCTTTGTGCGCGACAACAATATCTACCTTGTAAAACTGCTGTTTGGCAATAGTGAATCGCAGGTAACCGAGGATGGTAAATTCAATCAGATTATTAATGGCGCACCCGATTGGGTGTATGAAGAAGAGTTTGGCTTTAACCGTGCCCTCGAATTTAGCGAAGACAGCCAGATGCTTGCATTTATTCGCTTCGATGAATCGGAAGTTCGTGAGTTTTCTTTGCAACTTTATGCAGGAGAAACACCCCGCATAGACGAATTTGACACCTATCCCGGACAGTATTCTTATAAATATCCGAAAGCAGGTGAAGCCAATTCTAAAGTATCGGTTCATACTTTCGATATCAAATCGAGAGTAACCCGTAAAATGAATCTTCCACTGGATGAGGATGGGTATATCCCACGCATACGCTTCACTAAGGATCCGAATAAATTGGCCATTATGACCATGAACCGTCATCAGAATAGATTCGATTTGTATTTCGGTGATCCTCGTTCAACCGTATGTAAGCTGGTTGTAAGGGATGAAAGTCCGTATTATATAGATACCGGGGTATTGGATAATATTGTTTTCTATCCTACCGGATTTAGCTTCCTTAGCGAGAAAGACGGTTTTGCACACCTATATTGGTACAACATGAATGGTACAATGGTGCAGCAGGTAACCAAAGGTAACTTTGAAGTGAAGCGTTTTCTGGGTATGAACGAGAAAACAAATATCTTTTATTACGAAAGCAATGAAGGCAGCGCGCTAAGGAGCGCCATTTACAAAATAGATAAGAAGGGAAAGAAAACCAACTTAACAGAACAGGCCGGAACTAATACCGCACTGTTCAGCAAGGATATGAATTACTTTATTAATACATATTCCAACAGTAAAACCCCACCCGTAATAACCATTCGCGATAATAACGGAAAGGTGCTAAAAACAATGGTTAGCAATGATCAACTAAAGCAAACCATTGCAGAATATGATTATCCTACTCCGGAATTCTTTACTTTTAAAACTTCACAGGGCACTTCTTTAAATGGCTTTATGATTAAACCAACCCATTTTTCCGCTTCTACAAAATATCCGGTATTGATGTATCAATACAGTGGCCCCGGTAGCCAACAGGTAACCGACCGCTGGGGCATTGGCGGCGGTGGAGGTTGGGAACTGTACATGGCCAATCAAGGATACATTATTGTATGTGTTGACGGTAGAGGTACAGGCGGTAGAGGTGCAGAGTTTGCCAAATGCACTTACTTGAATCTCGGAGTAAAAGAAGCACAAGATCAGGTAGAGGCAGCCAAGTATATGGCTAATCAACCGTATGTTGATGGGGCGCGAATCGGAATCTGGGGCTGGAGCTATGGCGGCTATATGACATTAATGAGCATGAGCGAAGGCACACCTGTATTTAAAGCCGGTGCAGCCGTTGCTGCCGTAACCAACTGGAAGTACTACGATACAATATATGCTGAACGCTACATGAGAACTCCGAAAGAAAATATGGAAGGATATAAAGCCGGTTCTGCTTTTAGCCGCGCCTACAACCTCAACGGAAGAGTTCTTCTTATTCACGGTATGGCCGATGATAATGTTCATTTTCAGAATTGTGTTGAATATATGGAGCAACTGGTTCAATTAGGAAAGCAATTTGATATGCAAATATATACGAATCGTAATCATGGCATTTATGGCGGAAACACCAGATTGCATTTGTTTACACGGTTAACTGATTTCTTTAAAACAAATTTATAAGAAGTGAGAAGTCCTTACTTCTTACTTCTATAGCAAAAACCATGAAAACAAGAACTCGCAAACCCGATTGGCTAAAGATAAGCATCGGCACGAACGAACGGTACACACAAACAAAACGAATAGTTGAATCCAACTGTCTACACACCATCTGTAGCAGCGGGCGTTGCCCCAATCTTGGAGAATGTTGGGGAAAAGGAACAGCTACTTTTATGATTGGCGGCAACATATGTACCCGCAGCTGTAAATTTTGTAACACCCTAACAGGAAAGCCATTACCACTGGATAAACAAGAACCGGCACACGTAGCGAGCTCTATTTCCTTAATGAAATTATCTCATGCCATAATAACTTCTGTAGACAGGGATGACCTACCCGACCTCGGCGCCAAACATTGGGCCGAAACAATCAGGGAAATAAGAAATGCGAATCCTCAAACAACAATAGAAGTATTGATACCGGATTTTCAGGGAAGGGAAGAACTGGTGCAATTGGTTATCGATGCTAAACCAGAGATTATATCCCATAACATGGAAACAGTAAGGCGCATATCTCCATTAGTGCGCAGCGCAGCCAAATATGATACAAGCTTGAATGTTATAAAACAAATTGCAGCTAATGGCATAACGGCCAAATCGGGGATTATGGTTGGATTGGGAGAAACTACCGCGGAAGTTGAAGAATTAATGGACGATCTATTGGGCGTTAATTGTAACATTCTTACAATTGGGCAATACCTACAGCCAACCCGTAAGCACTATCCCGTAGCAGAATATATTACCCCCGAACAGTTTAATATATACAAAGAAACAGGAATAGCAAAAGGTTTTAACAAGATCGAGAGCGCCCCATTGGTGCGTTCTTCATATCATGCGGAAAAACATGTGTTGTCGAAGATGCCCTAAACTATTTAATACATCGATTGTTTTAACAATAGTAAAAATCAATAGTAATGAGCCAACGGATAAATTTGTCCACATCATTTAATCTGTCTCTAGGATTTGCTCCGGCTATACTCACTATTTTATTGGGTGAGCTTATAGCAAAAGACTTTGCTATATACATCGGAGCGTTGATGGGGGTAGTTTATTCCTTATCAAATTACTATAAAAATCACCCATTATTACCCAACCTTATTCTGTATACTGTAACAGCGGTTATGCTTGTTTTTTCCTTAATTTCTCTTTTTAGAATTACCGATTGGCCCAAAAACAGTTTATCAATTACATTGGAATTAGCTATTATTTTGCCCCTGCTTTTTTTCTATTCCTACAGAACGAAATTGGAGACTTACATTAGAAAGAGAACAAAGCCTACTACAAAAAGGCATTATATTGAGGCTGCCGAATCGGCAATTGTATCCATAAAACTGGTATTAATATTTACTTTCGCGCACTTTGCAGTTTTTACAGTACTAATATTGTTTTCGCATTCGCTAAGCAGCCAACTGTTATGGGTATTACAAGCATTAATGCCTGCGCTGGTGTTTGCGGCCACTATCATGGTAAATCAAATAGGACTTCGCTTCTTTAACAAAGAAATGTCGGGTACGGAATTCATTCCTCTGGTGAATGACAAGGGCGATGTTACCGGAAAAATAATTAAAGATGATATTCCTGAGCAGGGAAACAATATCATGGTTCCCATTGTTCGCATAGCGATTGAACGACAGGGAATGTTATTTTTATCTCGCAATAATAGTTTCGGAAATAAAGAAGGCGATAAGACGGATACTCCGCTCAAAAGCTATGTTTTATTCAACGATACCTTAGAAAATACGTTGAAAATAATGCTGCAATGGGCCTTTCCCGGTGTTAACGACCTCGATCCCCGATTCAGTATCAAGTACAAATTCACAGGTAATAACGAAGTTAAGCTGGTTTATTTATTTATCCTCAATATTAATGATGATAATTTACTGCGAAATATTCAATTTATAAATGGTAAATTATGGACATTACAACAGATTGAAGCTAACCTGGGAAAAGGCTTTTTCAGTGATTTATTTGAGTACGAATTCGAGCATTTAAAAGATGTTATCGAAATAAGAGAAAGATACAGGGAGGCTTAGGAAATTGCAAGGTTGCTAAGTATTTGTTACTTTTGCAGAAAACA
>DAIMFE010000104.1:0-10861 GCA_036724805.1 Bacteroides sp. | reverse complement strand
TTAATTTCATTTAAATACTTTTTTTATTTATGATTATTTGTATGTTTGCAAAGAAAAAAGAGAAACTATGCAGATTGAAACAACAAAAATACCTTTGGCAAACAATCATATTTCGGTAGATTGTGTAGTGTTTGGGTTTGATAACGAAGAGTTAAAAGTGTTGTTAATAAAACGCATGGGTGAGGATAATGGAGCCATTTTCCATGATATGAAGTTGCCGGGAAGTTTAATATATATGGACGAAGATCTGGACGATGCAGCCCAACGTGTGTTAAAAGAACTTACCGGCGTGAAGAATATAAAACTAATGCAATTCAAAACTTTTGGTTCAAAAAACAGAACAAGTAATCCTAAAGATGTTCGTTGGCTGGAAAGAGCAATGGAATCAAAAGTTGAACGCATAGTAACGGTTGCATATGTTGCTGTTGTTAAGATAGATAGAGCATTAAGCCAGTCTCTTTTAGATGAATATGAAGCCTGCTGGATGCAGTTGAAAAACATTCCTGTTCTCGCATTCGACCACAATCTTATTATTAAAGAAGCACTTGCGTATATTAGACAATATATTGAATTAAATCCTTCAATAATGTTCGATCTTCTTCCCCGTAAATTTACAGCTTCTCAACTGCGGGTATTATTTGAGTTAGTATATGAGAAGGTGGTGGACGTGCGTAATTTTCATAAAAAAATAGCTATGATGGAATACGTTGTTCCTTTAGAAGAAAGGCAAAAAGGCGTTCCACACAGGGCTGCGCGTTACTATAAGTTTGATAAGAAAATATATAATAAAATAAGAAAATAAATATTATCATGTTACTATTAGGTTACGATATTGGCAGTTCGTCTGTAAAAGCGAGTCTTGTGAATGCCGAAACAGGTAAAATTGTTTCTTCTGCTTTTTTTCCGAAAACAGAAGCAAATATCATTGCAATAAAACCAGGTTGGGCCGAACAAGATCCGGAAAGTTGGTGGGAATATTTAAAGTATGCCACTGCCGAAGTTTTAAATGAATCAGGAATTAGTCCTGCGGAAATCAGAGCAATTGGTATATCTTACCAAATGCATGGTTTGGTATGTGTAGATAAAGATCAGAAAGTTCTTCGTCCGGCCATTATTTGGTGTGACTCCCGTGCGGTTTCTTATGGCGAGAAAGCATTTCAAACGCTGGGAGAAGAAAAATGCCTGTCTCATCTTTTAAATTCTCCGGGTAACTTTACTGCTTCTAAACTTGCATGGATTAAAGAAAATGAACCCGAAATTTATGATCGTATTTACAAGATAATGCTTCCGGGGGATTATATAGCAATGCGTTTAAGCGGTGAAATATGCACAACGGTTTCGGGATTGTCGGAAGGAATTTTTTGGGATTTTAAAGAGAACAAAGTTGCCGGCTTCCTGATGGATTACTACGGTTTTGATGCATCATTAATTGCAGATATTCAACCAACTTTCTCCGAACAGGGCAGAGTTACTAAAAAGGTAGCCGAAGAATTGGGATTGAAAGAAGGAATACCTATTACATACAGGGCAGGTGACCAACCCAATAATGCACTTTCATTGAATGTATTTAACCCGGGTGAAATAGCTTCTACTGCTGGTACATCGGGTGTTGTGTACGGCGTGAATGGAGAAGTAAACTATGATCCTCAATCCAGAGTAAATACATTTGCTCATGTAAATCATCAGGTTGAACAAACTCGTTTAGGAGTTCTTCTTTGCATAAATGGAACAGGAATACTTAACTCATGGATCAAAAAGAATGTTGCTCCGGAAGGTATATCCTATAATGAAATGAATGTTCTGGCATCGAAAGCGCCCATTGGTAGTGCGGGAATCAGTGTATTACCCTTTGGAAATGGTGCTGAACGAATGCTAAATAATAAAGAAATCGGTTGTAGTATTCGTGGTATCGATTTCAATATGCATGGTAAACATCACGTAATAAGAGCAGCGCAGGAAGGAATAGTGTTTTCATTTAAATATGGAATTGATATTATGGAACAGATGGGAATTCCTGTAAGGAAGATACATGCGGGGCATGCTAATATGTTCTTGAGCCCGATATTTCGTGAAACATTAGCCGGAGTAACCGGTGCAGTAATAGAATTATATAATACAGATGGCTCAGTAGGTGCAGCAAAGGGTGCAGGTATAGGAGTGGGTATCTACAAAGATAATGCAGAGGCTTTTGCTACCCTTGAAAAACTAGACATCATTGAGCCTAATGCGATTCAGCGTCAAGAATATATTGATGCTTATGCCTTGTGGAAGCGGAGATTGGAAAAATCAATGAAGTAAACTCAAAACTTAAAGAATTAAAACTTAAAAACTTAAATCATTATGGCAACAAAAGAGTTTTTTCCCGGAATAGGAAAGATTAAATTTGAAGGTAAAGAAAGTAAAAATCCGATGGCCTATCGTTATTACGATCCGGAAAAAGTAATCAATGGTAAGAAGATGAAGGATTGGTTAAAATTCTCCATGGCCTGGTGGCATACATTATGTGCAGAAGGTGGAGATCAGTTTGGCGGGCCAACAAAAAAATATCCATGGAATGCAAATGCGGATAGAATGGCGGCAGCGAAAGAAAAAATGGATGCCGGATTTGAATTTATGCAGAAAATAGGAATCGAGTACTATTGTTTTCATGATGTTGATTTAGTAGATGAAGCAGAAACGATTGGAGAATATGAAGCGAATTTAAAAGAAATTGTGGCTTACGCGAAACAAAAGCAAGCCGAAACCGGGATTAAATTATTGTGGGGAACAGCGAATGTTTTCGGGCATTTACGCTATATGAACGGTGCTGCCACTAATCCTGACTTTGATGTGGTTGCACGTGCAGCTGTTCAAATTAAAAATGCCATTGATGCAACAATAGAATTAGGCGGAAGCAATTATGTTTTCTGGGGGGGACGCGAAGGATATATGACTTTATTGAATACGGACCAGAAACGGGAAAAAGAACATCTTGCTCAAATGTTAACTGTTGCGCGTGATTACGCTCGTGCAAGGGGTTTTAAAGGGACTTTCCTTATTGAACCAAAACCAATGGAGCCCACAAAACACCAATACGATGTTGATACGGAAACTGTTATCGGCTTTCTGAAAGCGCATAATCTGGATAAAGATTTTAAAGTAAATATAGAAGTAAACCATGCAACACTGGCAGGGCATACATTCGAGCATGAACTGGCTGTTGCCGTTGATAATGGTATGTTGGGCTCAATTGATGCTAATCGTGGCGATTATCAAAACGGGTGGGATACAGATCAATTCCCTATTGATCAATTTGAATTAGTTCAGGCAATGATACAGATTATCCGTAATGGCGGATTGGGTAATGGCGGAACAAACTTCGATGCTCATATACGTCGTAATTCAACCGACCTGGAAGACTTGTTTATCTCTCATATTGCCGCTATGGATGTTATGGCGCGGGCATTGGAAAATGCTGCTAACTTCCTGAACGAATCTCCTTACCAAAAGATGTTTGCAGAACGTTATTCATCGTTCGATTCGGGTAAAGGAAAAGAATTTGAAGATGGTAAATTATCTCTCGAAGACTTAGTTAACTATGCAAAAGGAAAAGGTGAACCCAAACAAATTAGTGGCAAACAAGAATTGTATGAAGCAATTTTAAATATGTATATTTAATATCGTTGAGAGTTGAGAGTTGATAGTTGACAGTTACTTTGCAGATTATACAATTTTAATTTTCAACATTAACTCTCAACTCTCAACTCTCAACTCAACTCAAATGAATACAAACAACGGTAGTAAGATTTATCTTTATGGTATAACGGCGGTGGCTGTTATCGGCGGACTGCTTTTTGGATATGACACAGCGGTTATTTCTGGTGCTGAAGGTGGTCTTGAGAAATTTTTTATGGGTGCTACAGATTTTCAATACAATAAAGCATGGCACGGAATTACTGCTTCAAGCGCCCTCATAGGATGTGTTATTGGTGGAGCAATATCCGGAATACTAGCATCAAGATTAGGAAGACGGAATTCACTCCGTCTGGCTGCTTTACTCTTCTTTCTCTCTGCTTTAGGATCCTATTATCCTGAATTTCTTTTCTTTGATTATGGTAAACCAACCTATAATCTTTTAATAGCTTTCAATTTATATCGTATATTAGGTGGTATTGGTGTTGGACTTGCTTCGGCTGTTTGTCCAATGTATATAGCCGAAATTGCACCGGCAAATATGCGTGGTCGTTTGGTTTCATGGAATCAGTTCGCCATAATCTTTGGTATGCTGGTGGTGTATTTTGTAAATTACCTTATTCGCAACCATCTTCCAACCGCAGAAGCAATGGTTGAAATAGGATGGAGAAGAATGTTTGTAAGTGAAGCATTTCCGGCTGCATTATTTGGCACCATGTTGTTCTTCGTACCTAAAACCCCTCGCTATCTTGTTTTAAGCGGACATTCTGAAGAGGCTCTTGGTATTTTGGAACGTATTAATGGAAAAAAGAACGCGTTATCAATTTTAGAAGACATTAAAGCTACAGCTATTGAAAAAAGTGAGAAAATTTTCACTTATGGAGTAGGTGTAATTATTATAGGTATTCTGTTGTCTGTATTTCAGCAAGCGGTAGGTATTAATGTTGTACTTTACTATGCCCCCCGAATTTTTGAAAATATGGGTGCTACCGGAGATGTATCTATGATACAAACGGTTGTAATGGGGGTTGTTAATATCATCTTTACGGTGGTGGCAATAGTAACAGTAGATAAATTCGGTCGGAAACCTCTTCTAATTATAGGATCTATTGGAATGATGGTGGGGATGCTGGCGCTAAGTATTCTTTCTTTTATGGATTTTATCGGAATAGCAGCGCTAATCTTTATCATTATATATACTGCTTCGTTTATGATGAGTTGGGGACCAATCTGTTGGGTGTTAATTTCGGAGATCTTTCCCAATACGATTCGTGGTAAAGCAGTAGCGATTGCTGTAGCAGCGCAATGGGTCACTAATTTTCTGGTATCAAGTACATTTCCATCGCTATCAGGATGGAGTGTCGGAGGCACTTACCTTATTTACGCAACCTTCTCTTTGTTATCAGCAATATTTGTATGGAAGTTGGTACCCGAAACAAAAGGTAAAACATTGGAAGATATGTCGAAACTTTGGAAAAAAAGAGATTAGCGCTAATCTCTTTTATGATAAAAAATGGAATTATGTAAAACTTAATACGGCAGAAATGCGTTAATAAAATAATAATATTAACTTTGTGCTCTGTTTTTTGGCGTTTTTTAGAAATACAATGTTATGCGGAGGTTTTTATCACTGATTATTTAGCAAATCGTGCAGATGGTATTACTGATAATGCATACATCAGAGGGCGTAGCTTAACTACTATGGTAGCTACGCCAGTTAGTTTATTTAAAAAGTGACATAAATATAATCATGAAAGAAGAAGTTAAAACGCAACAAAGTACTGAGACAACACCAAGGCCGGAAGAGCAAGAAATAGATTTAATAGAATTGGCGCATAAGGTCTGGGATCAAAAGAAGTTAATTTTTAAGTGGTGTGGAATAGCTGTTATTGTTGGCTTAGTAGTCGCTTTTAGTATTCCCAAAGAATATTCTACAAGTGTAACTCTGGCACCTGAAACCACGGGGAAATCTTCTATGGGAAATATGGGAGCTTTAGCAGCAATGGCTGGAGTAAATTTAGGATCTTCTGCAGGAGAAGATGCATTATCGCCTGATTTATACCCTGATATCGTAAGCTCTACCCCATTTCTTATCGAACTATTTGACATTCCCGTTCATGATGATGAAGGAGAAATAGATACAAATCTATATAATTATATGAAGGAGCATCAAAGTTCCGCATGGTGGGGTGCCATTATTTCTGCCCCATTTAAAGCGTTAGGATGGGTAATGTCTCTCTTCAAAGATGAGGAAGAGGAAGGAGATGGAAGTGTTAATCTTTTCCGGCTAACTAAAGATCAAACTGATATTGCAAAGGCGCTTAGCGATCGTGTTTCAGTGTCTGTTGATAAAAAGACAGGGGTAACTACTCTTTCTGTATTAATGCAAGATCCATTAATTTCTGCAACAGTTACGGATACTGTGATGGTTAAATTGCAAAATTACATTACTGAATATAGAACAAACAAGGCAAAGCAGGATCTTCTTTTTACAGAAAAGTTGTATCAGGAAGCCAAGCAAGATTACCATGTTGCTCAGCAAGCATATGCCAAATATGTCGATGCTAATATGAATGTAGTTTTAAAGGCTGCTCTAACAGAGCAAGAAAGATTGCAAAATGAAATGAGCTTGGCCTATAGTTTATATAATCAGGTTGCTCAGCAACTGCAAATGGCTAAAGCTAAAGTTCAGGAGATAACTCCCGTATATGCGGTAGTACAACCGGCAACTGTTCCTTTAAAAGCTGCTAAACCGAGAAAAGCCATGATTCTTATTGGATTTGTTTTTCTTGCCGGTGTTGCCAGCGTTGGATGGATCTTGTTTATAAAAGATTTTATTGCTAGCTGGAGAGGAAAGAAAGAGGAAAGCATCCTTGAATAATTAATAAGGAAATCAATTCAATGAAGGTTATAACTGAGGAATTACTGGATACAGTGAGTACGCAGGCTAAAGAAAATAGCCGTTTGCGAATGAATTACAATTTGCACGATTCCCTTGATAATAAAGTACATCGGTTATTGAATGCGCTTGAACCGGGAACTTATCTTCCACCACACCGCCATAAAAATCCGGATAAGGATGAAACCTATGTTGTTTTGCGCGGTGGGCTATATACTTTCTTTTATGATGAGGAAGGAAAAGTCACCAATAAGGTTGAATTAAATCCGCAAAAAGGATTGTATGGTATTGAAATTCCTGCCGGAACATGGCATAACCTGGTTGTTCTGGAGCCCAATACTGTAATATTCGAAATAAAAGAAGGGCCTTATGCTGCTATCTCGCCAGAGAATATTCCTTCTTGGGCTCCTGATCCTTCGGATGAAAAAGCGGTGAATGATTTTATGAAGAGACTTTTGGAAATTTAAGAGTACACTTTATATATAATTAATCCCCGGTATGGTAATATGTAATATTAAGCATACCGGGGATTATTTTTTAATAAGGAATAATAAATTAAAAGATATAACGTACCCCTAATTGTATATTCCAAAGAGCAGAAACCGATGTTGGCAATTTATAAGCACTCTTCAAATAATTTGGTTTATCAGCTGTTCCAATATTATTCATTGAAACAACCGCTTTTCCGGTAGCCGAATCAATACCCTCGAATTTTAAGGGTGTTACCTGTTGAAAGGATCCTACATATATTTTATTTATACCCCAATCAGAATTTAATAAATTGGGTATGTTTAATATATCAACACTTAATTGTAATGTGTGTTTTTTACCGGATACATTCAGATAGAAATCTTGTAAGAAACGAAAATCCAATCGATGGTAGAACGGTTCGTAGGCTGCATAGCGTGATGCGTATTTGCCTACATTCTTTGAGAGGTATGGATCGTTATCCGCAAATTCTTTGTATAAATCCCATGAACTAACTGTTGTACCATCTGCTAATGGAACATCTTTCCAAATAAAATCCGCTTCCTTTTCAGGAATATACATTAAGTCACTGGTGGATCCGTCTTTATTGGCATCATTCTGATAAAGATATGAAAAGCCTCCTCCTTTATAGCCTAAATAGAATAACGAGAAAGTTGACTTTAAATGTTTGGCATAATCGATACTGTAATTGGCCGATGCTACAATACGGTGAGGAGTATTATTCATTGTTAATCCCATTTCTTCGGAATTAAGAGAGCTTACCACATGACGGTATTGCCATGCCGAGAATGGATCGGAGCCATTCTTACCTGTTACTTCTTTTGCCTTACTGTAGGTATACGCTAATGATCCACTGAAACCATGTATCTGAGGAATAGTTAATTGAGCAGACAGAGAATAGCTGTAGCCTTTATTGGTATTTCTCATTACAACAACATTAGTAAATGGAGTAGTAATATACCTATTAGAATTAGACCAGTAAGGACGGGTAACATCGCCTTCCTGTACGATGCCTTCAGCATCAGCAAAATTAATGTTATCGAAACGAATGGCATTGATATCCTTTGTAATGATAGCTTCCAGCGTAAATAGCATATCATGTGGTAATTTAAAATCGGCAGCTATGCTGGTACGCAATACCTGTGGCAACTTGAAATCTTTGTCAATGGCGGCTATTTTCCCACCTACCACGTTTTGTTGTGGGAAGATATCACTGATATTATTGTTCCTCAATAAATCAGAAGGGTTGGGAGTGAAGGGTATCCTGGCGAGTTTGCTTTGAGCAACGGTATTACCTTGAGGATTATCGGTAGTAATTCCATGATTTAGTGATAGTTCGTATTGGAGCATGCCGCTGTTCTGTGGCTGATTTACGAACCATACAAAGGGGATACGGCCTGTAAAAATCCCTATGCCTCCACGAAGTTTAATATCGTTATTGATATCATAATTAAAACCAACGCGGGGAGACCACAGTACTTTAGTATCCGGCCAGGTTGAAAGATCTACCTTTTCACCATAGCGGAATAGATATTTGGAAACTTCCGGATTATCTACCGCGCCATCCAAATAAAGTGGTAAGTCCATGCGTAAACCATAGGTTAGTTTGAATTTGGAAGATACATTCCATTCATCCTGCGCATATGCGGCAAACTGACCGAAACTTAATTCTGTTGCTGAGTCGGAATGTCCGTTAATGGGGTAGGTATATCCAAAATTTAGAGGGTGTTTATCTTCACTCCAAGGCTCGTTAATGTATTGTCCGGATGCATAATTTTTAAAAGATTCTAAACTTTTGAAGCGATAATAACTGCCTCCCTGACGTCTGTATCCATTAGAGAAGTATTGATTTTCGTAAGATAAACCAGCAGTAATTGCATGACTTCCCGTAGTGATGGTCATATTATCGGTTATAATAAAAGTATTGTTCTTTACGGCATTGCCATAAGAAAATAATTCGGTACCGGCCGACATATAAGCGGTTCCATGATCTCCATTCATTATATCAATGAATGGAAATAATCCTCCATCGTATTCGCGGGGTTGATCATAGTAAGTATAGGCTGCCAACAATTTATTAGAGATATTATCTTTAAACTGACTGTTTAATTCGGCTGTAACCGAATGTAGAATACCTAATGAACGATATTGAGAGTTTTCGAAAGACATTCCTCCGCTCTGAGCATGACGCGCGCCACCGGAAAGAGTGGGTATGGCATCTCCTGAAGAACTGGGACGGAAATTACTGGACGTTTTGGAATAATTATAGCGTACCGTAGCCTTGTGTGCATCCGATATATTCCAATCCAGCTTTGCCAGAAATTTATACGTTTCATCTTTATCGCCTCCCCAACTTTCATATCTTCCTGTATTGTAACCATAATTTTCTTTTAGGAAAGAAGAGAAGTTCTGTAAGTCGGATGCTTGTACCCGGTTGCTAACATTGCCCTCTCCGGCTGTTCTACCTGCATCTATTGCCAATAAAGTATTGCCCGGTGTTGTGTTATTTTCCATTTCCCCACTAACAAAAAAGAAGAGCTTATTCTTAATAATCGGCCCTCCCAATGTTAAGCCATAAACCTGTCTGGACGATTCGTTGTTAGTCAATTTTGCATCTTTAGCTTTAGTTCCATTCATTTTTTCATTTCTGAAATAAACATAGGCTGAACCTATCAGGCTGTTGGTACCACTTTTAGTGATAACATTTACAGCTGCCCCTGTAAAATTAGACTGACGAACATCAAACGGAGCAGAAGCTATTTGCAATTCTTCAATGGCATCCATACTTATCGGGTCGGAGCTTGTTTCGCTGGGACCGGGCATCGAACCATTATTCAAGCCAAAGTTATTATTGAAATTTGCACCATCAACTGTTATATTTGTGGTATAGGCCGGACGACCGCCAAATGAGCCTGTACCCGATGCATAAGGGGATAGACGAGCGATATCCTGGATACTTCGGTTCATTGTAGGCACCATCATAATATCTCGGTTGCTTACGTTTGTCATCGAGCCGTTTTTCTGTCCGGCAAATTTAGATCGTGCTCCGGTAACAATAATTTCGTCAATTAACGCTGAATTTTCTTTCAATTGGGCATTTAGAATATAAGTATCCCCCAATTGTAAAACAACATCTTCAAATTCGGCAGTTTGAGAGCCAATATAAGATATAGTAATCTTGTATGGCCCGCCGGTTCGCATTCCCAAAATGGTAAAGCGGCCATCTAAATTTGTAATCATACCATATTTTGTTCCTGATGGCATATGAATAGCTTGTACTGAAGCTCCAATTAAAGGCTCCTTTTGCGGATCTGTCACTTTCCCTGCGAGGTTTGCCGTAGTTATTTGTGCGTTTATAAATACAGGAAATATTATAAATACGCTAACTAAAAAAGAACGCATTCTTTTTATCATACAATAAACATTAAAATTAATACTTTGTAATATTGTGTTGCTGACCACAAATATATACAAATATTAATTTATTAATGTTACTAAATAAGTACAAATATAAATAAAAATTTGCCTTTGACGATAATTGTGAATACTTTACAGTGGATTCTAAACATTTTATTTGTTTGAAATTAATTTCACAAATATTGTCTTGGTTTAATTTCAAATTAGCGTACTTTTCATTAGTTGTATTTTTTGCTCTTCTCTTTTATTTTATATCCATACTATTTACAGATAAACACCCAATGTTGTTTGTACTCATATAGAATTTATTGAATATTATCACCCCAAAAAGCACGTTGCATTTCTCCCAAATGCACGTTGCATTTGTCTCAACAGCAACGTTGT
>DAIMFE010000103.1:0-10862 GCA_036724805.1 Bacteroides sp. | reverse complement strand
CTTACGGCTATTTGCGCATTAGTCAACCATTTCAAGTTTTTCAGAAATTTCTCATTACGTATGTTCCACATGAACCCTAAAGACCAGAAGGAAGCAAAACGTCCATTCTCTCCGAAGCGGGAAGACCCATCGGTACGTAGAGAAACATCAGCGTAGAAACGATCCGAGAAAGTATATTCGGCACGTCCGAAGAATGACAAGAAAGAATAAGACAACTTAGAATTAGTCCAGGAAGTAGCACGTGTACCATATTTCACTCCTGACAATAAATCGTTGTTCTGCCCTGCAGTACTTACACCAAAACCTTCTGAAGAGTAATTAACTCCTTCTTGACCAAGCATTATATTGAAATGATGATTTTGCTTGTAGTCAAACATGTAATTGGCCGTATTGGTAATTGTCAGATTAATGCCGGTTGAGGTTGTTTGTCCTGCTTTCCCTTCCTGATTGTTAGGAAGATAACTGGGAAGACTAGTCGTATTGGTGGTATTATTACCATAATCAAGTCCTCCTTGAATACGAAGCGTAAGACCTTCGATCGGTTTAGCTTCTCCGAACAAAGTGGCCATCACTTTATATCTTTTAACTGCGTAAGGATTATTAGCACTCCATTCTAATGGGTTTTCACCTGTCGTTTTCCAAGATCCGTCATTTACTGAAGCAAACGACCCGTCAGATTTGTATGGGCTAACATACGGCAGCATAAAACGAGAAGCCGAAATAGGTGTATTTGTGTAATATTCATCTCCCGATACCGATTCATGTATTTTTTCGTATGCAAGCATAATATTAGTACCTACCTTCAGCCATTCGGTCATGCGGTTTTCAATATTACTACGGAAGTTGTAACGAAGGAAGTCTGAATCACTTGTGGTTCCCTCCTGTTCATAAAAGCTTCCCGACAAATAATAATTTGTACGTTCTGTTGCACCACTCACCTGTAACTCGTGACTTTGCAGAGGTGCTTGATCATTAAAGATTTCTTCCAGCCAGTTTGTGTTAATCTTACTAAGTTTATCGTAATTTTTTCCTTCCGTCAAACCAATCTCTTTTTCATATTGAATACGTTCTTCTGTATTCATCAGGTTCCATTTACCATGGGCAAGCTGAGATACACCGAACTGTGCACGATACATAATCTGTGGTCTGTCTGCAACACGCCCGCGCTTGGTGGTGATCACAATCACTCCATTGGCTGCACGCGCTCCATAGATAGAGGTAGAAGATGCATCTTTCAGAACCGAAACCGATTCGATGTCGTTCGGGTTGATTGCATTGAAATCTGAACTAGAGATTGGCATACCATCCAGAATAAAAAGTGGATCGCTGCCGGAGTTGATCGAATTCGTTCCTCTAATTTTGAATTTGGCCGATGCACTGGGCTCTCCTGAATTAGAAAGAACTGTTAGCCCGGGAGTTAAACCCTGCAATGCCTGATCAAAACTAGCCGTAGGAACATTTTCCAATTTGTCTGATTTAACGGTGGATACTGAGCCTGCAATGGTGCCTTTTTTGCGTACCCCATAAGCTACTACGACTACATCATCAATCATCTGCGAATCGCTTCTCATCTGTACATTGTGTATAACACTTGCAGAACCACTGGGAACAGTGTACTGCTGAGATTCATAACCGATATATCGGTAAGTAATTGTGGTGCCTGGGGCAGCGGAGAAAGAGTAACTGCCATCAAACTGTGTAATAACACCTGAGTTTGACCCGGTAACGATAGCGATTCCGATAAGCGGCTCATTGTCCTCTAACGATGTAACAACTCCGCTTACTGTTACCAAATCCTGTGCAAAAGCATGACCTCCTCCTACTAATAGAAATAGGAGTAGCGGTAACAATACTCTAAATTTATTCATAAACCTATACGTTTAATATGAAATTAAATAATTAGTACGAATCAATAGTTCGGTAAAAGAGTTACCGCATTTAACATGTTTTTCACAATAAATTAAAAGTGAACTACCAATTTACAGCCACAAAGATAGAATAAACCATTTAAAAATGCGAAAAAACATCAAAAAAAACAGAAAAAGCAGAAAATCACCACAAGACATCCACAGGTTAACCAGTCAATTAAAATCAGGATGCTACAGTAGGTGTCCTGTTTTACCCGGTTTGTTCCCAACCAAATGCACGTTGCATTTTCTCAAATGCAACGTTGCATTTTCGAATTAGCAACGTGCTGTTGAGACAAATGCAACGTGCTGTTTGGAGAAAAGCAACGTGCATTTGTATTACACAAACTTCTCCCTCTTCTGCAAGTTCAACGACCCTATCATTAACCACACAATTCCCGCAACAAACAGAAATATCCTACTCTTCACCACTGTTCCTTCCCAAATTAGCGGATGTATATTCCTTGGGGCAGAAAAAGGATTGAGCATAATGTTCCAGTAGGAATTTCGGATGAAATCCGTATTAACAAAAATAAATAATGCAATACCAAGTATAATCATTACTACGGCTGTTCCGTTACCACTACGGGTAATGGTAGAAAACATGAAAGCCATGTTACCGAAGAATAAAATGGGAAACATTAATTGAATAGACATTTCAAATGGATTAACCGGAAAGAGTAAGAATATCTCCACATAGGAAAATATAATAAGAGTTACATATACAATCAGATAAATCATCAGTAATCTTATTCCCCATACTTTATACCTGTAATTAGGTATACCGAAAAGAATTTCCAGAATACGGTTGTCTTCATCGTTCTGAATACCAAATACCGTTGGATAAAAGATGAGCAATAAGGCCGGGAATATTAACATGTTAAATATTACTCCTTCGTTTACTTCACTTCGGTTCCATGCATTCTGAAACATAAAAAAAGCAAAGAACCCGAAGGCAGCTAGTAGAAACCAGATAAACTTACCTGCAAATATAATCTTCATGTTATACTTTACGAGTTTGGGGGTAATTGATGTTATTTGTTTCAGTGTCATAATATTTATATTTATTTCCCGCTTGCTGTAGGGGCATTCCTTATGGGTGCCCGGTGTTATTCATATTCTTTAATAAGCACAAATAGGCATCCTCCAGATTAGCCTCCACTTCTACCGCGTCCTCAAAAGGTTTTTCGTGCGCAAGGTAACGAACCTGAATGATATCTTCATCCTGCATGTGATGTATCACCATCGATTTATCCAGCGTTTCAAATATTGCTTTATCGATATTAAACGACCATACTTTTCCTGTAGCCATATTAACCATCTCAACAGGATCGCCAAAATATTTTAAATCGCCTTTATCGATAACCACTACCTGATTACAGGAACTCGAAATATCTTCAATAATATGGGTAGAGAATATAACAATCCGTTCTTTACTCAATTCAACCAGCAGATTACGGAAACGGATACGTTCGCGGGGATCAAGTCCGGCGGTGGGTTCATCAACAATAAGGATGCGTGGTAAATGAAGTAAGATTAAGGCAATTCCTATCCGCTGCTTCATACCACCGGAGAAAGAACCAATCTTCGCATCTTTCCTTTCGTACATATGCACGGATTGCAATACATACTCAATACGTTCATCACGCGTATTCTTATCAACAATACCTTTTAGTATAGCCTGATAATCCAGAAACTCCCAGGAAGACATATTCTCGTATGTACCGAACTCCTGCGGAAGAAAACCAATAAGACCTTGAAGTTCTTCCCGATAAACACGGCTATCCAATCCATTAATCCAGATAGTACCATAGCTTTGCTCCAGAATACCACAGATAATCCGCATCATGGTAGACTTACCGGCGCCATTGGGACCCAGCAATCCGAACATACCTGTTTTAATTTCAAAGGATACACCCCGAAGTGCTTTAAAGGGTTTACGCTGTTTGCCTATTAGCGGAATGCTCTTCACCATACGGAAATAAGAACGTTTTAATCCGGCAAAGCGTCCTTTTACACGCTCAATATTGATCTCTTTTTCGTAGAGATATTGAGAGGTTACATAAATAGCTATGCACAAAGTCCATAAAAATCCAATGGCAATCATCAACTTTGGATTATCCATTTTCAGGAACATAGCAAACCAGATAACCGGTGGTATACTCCAAAAGATGATACGATTGGCATAGCGTACGATTCTGCTATCCGAGAATTTATGGTAAAGGTAGATACGTATTTTCCTCCATACATTCAGTGCAAGAGCATAAATGGCAAATGAGAGTAAGAAAATCCACAAACCACTACTTATAAAGAAGTAGGTAAAATAAATGAGGAAACCGAGTAAAATAAACTCCCATAGTGCACTACCAAAATCTTTAATGGAATGGTAATCACTGGCCAATCCCAGTCTTTTGCGTATCTTTAATCCGCTGTTCCATTGGCGATTAATACTTCCCGGCCAATCGTATATCTTCACCAAGTTTCTTACTGTTATACGTATTTCTTCATCCGGATTTACTACTTTGGCATTTGCCTGTCGTAAACTGGTTTGAATAAAATAAGTGAGCCCCGGAATGGCCACCGTCAAAGCTACCCAATATATGAGTTGCCATAACAGGCCATCTACATATAAATAAATAGCGAGTAGGCCTACCGTGTACAAGATAAAGTGCGATATCCATATTTTGGGGGAAAGTTCACGGTACCATTGCAATGTATTTTCTAATCCCATACACACAGTAGGAATAAATACCAGGGTAAGAATGGCCGAAAAAGACAATCCGCCGATTACCGTGATGGCAAAAGGGGCGCCAATGGCTCCAGAGTATTCGGAATCGCCCATAGCCATAGGTAACATGGCTACAATAGTAGTAATAGATGTTATCAATATAGGGCGTATACGAGACAATCCGGACATTATCAAAGCTTTGTTACGCCGGTAGCCCCGTTTCCGTAATATATTGGAATAGTCAATCAAAATGATACCATTGTTTACTACTACTCCCAACAAGATAAGGAAGCCGGTTAATGTATTGGAATTCAACAAACTGTTGCCGGTTAATAGTAGCGCCAGCAAAGAACCGATGGCTGCCAGCGGAATGGTAAATAAAAGAACAAATGGTGTTGTAAGAGATTCGAATACAGATGACAGAATCATAAATATAAGTATGAAAGCGGCAAATATCAGGAACTTAAATTCTGCAAACTGATCTTCTTCGTGGAACACTTCCACAGCAACTCCGGACGGCAGATTGTATTTAGCCATGTATTCGTCAATATCCGCGCGATAAGCCTGCAGAAGGCTATTAGACGATTCTACATTACGGCCGAAATTATAAAATACTTCCAGTTGCTTATCCTGATTTACACGCATAATACGAGAGCGGCCTCGTCCATAATGAATGGTAGCCAAGTCTCTGAGATTGTGTAACCCACCATCGGCATTCTGAATCTGTACCGCGCGAAGATCATCCACCGTTTTATCTCTTTTCATTTGTTCTTCTTCCTCTTCCGTTTTTGGAATTTTGGAACGAATGATGATATCGTATGCGTCGTCACCAATCTTAAGATTTGTTCCTGATGAAAACTCATTGTTGAGAGAAGCCAATCCGGATGATATATGGGAAGCAGTGATATTATAAGAAGTAAGCAGAATCGGATCAAAATCCAGTTGAAGTTCGGCTTGCCTTCCCGAATACGACACCCAAGAGTTACGAATATACTCCTGTTCATTTAAATAGTAACGAATATCTTCGGCCACCAATTGCATCATATCGTAATCTGAACCCTTAATAACAATACGCTCCCGGTTATCACCAATTCCCATCATACGCATGAAATTACCAAGACCGCTAACAGTAGCAGAGTTACCTCCTCCTCCACCCGCTTCGGCTATGAAGATATTGGCCTGTTGAATATTTGCCACTCTGCCTTCAACATCCGCCTTGATATCCGCCATATTTCTTTTGCTTGTCTTCTTATAATCTTCCTTCAATACCAGTGTTAATACAGCCTCCGACTCGCGCACACGGCATATTAATTCTTTCTTCTCCGGAAACTCTTCCAATCGTTCTTCCAGCACTTTAACAATGGCATCGGTGCCTTCTAATGTACTTTTTCCATTCATGGTGAGATAAATATTAAAACGATCGGTTTCAATATCTTTCATCTGTTGTACATTCATGCTAAGAGAAACAATAAGGGTAACAAAGAAAACGATGATAGCTCCGAAGATGGTAACTCCCGGATTTCTCATGGCTGTTTTCAAAAGAACCAGATAAATCTGTATAGGACGCTGCGTAACTGATATCTTTTCGTAAAACACGCTGCTTCTGTTCTTTTTCTTCAAAATTACATAGGTAACCATTGGAACAAACAGAAGTGCCACAGCCAGAGATATTAATAAGGTGGAAATGATGGATACACCGATATGATGCCCAATCAGTTTTATCAGGAAGTTATCCGAGAACACAAAAGGAAGAAATACGGTAATGGTGGTTAAAGTAGCCGCCAATACCGACCGCCAGACCTCTTTTGTACCTTGAAGCACAGAACGCTCCGGTGTTTCTCCCGTACCGGAGAGGCGATAAATGTTCTCTAACACCACCACACTGTTATCCAGCAACATACCGATGGCCAAGGCCATCCCTACCAGCGTTAAACTATTTATCGAAATGCCAAATGCATAGAAAAAGTTAAAGGCCGTATATACGGAAATAGGTATAGATAGCGCTATAAGGAATACCAACCGAAGATTTTTCAGGAAAAACCATAATATAATAATAGCAAGAAGCCCACCTGTAATTGCCAGATTGATGATTTCGTTAATGTTTTTTTCCATCACTTCGGCTGCATTCTCCTGTATTATGATCTCCACATCGAACAAAGCAAGTTTCTCGTTTAGCTTATCGATAGCTTCCATTGTACGGTGAGATAGCTCAATGAGATTAGCCTGCGAGTCATTGGTGAGTGATACGGCAATGGCATCTTTCCCGTTTACGCGACTGTAGGATGTTTCTTCTTTTAGATCAAAGAATACTGTAGCAATATCTTTTAAATGAATGGGGCCGGGTGCCACCACTATCTTTTCAAGATCGGAAACCCGGGTATACAAGGAGTTTACATGTACAAAGTACTTGTTATCCGGTTCGTTACTGTAGCCTACAAATGCTTTTTCCTGCGTGTTTTGAGATAAGATACTGCTGATACCACCGGGAGTCAGGTTCAAGGCTTTACACATATCGGGATCTAATTGAATCTCAATAGCTCTCTGCCTACCACCATATACACTTACCGAAGCAATACCATCAATATTCTCCAATTCGGGTGTTACTTCCTTATCCACTACATTTCTAACCCGGTCTACTCCTCCCGAACCGCGTATCTGCAAACTAATAAAGCTGTTGGCTATTTGTGCCACATCCACTTTTTGTATAGCCACAGTGAAACCATCGGGGAAAGTAGCTGCGGTTTCGTTAATCTTTTCTTCCAGTTTAAGGGAAGTGATCTTGAAATTAACGTTGTTCTTAAAATCAATCTGTATCCCGGATTGCCTGCTGTCGATGTTAGATTGTATTTTATCAACTCCTCCTACTGCGCTGATAGCTCCTTCCAGTGGGATTATTACCTCGGATTCAATGTATGATGGATCCATATCCTGATTGGATGTAATCTGAATAAACAAACTGGGAAGCTCGGCATTAGGCAACAGTTCAACCGATAGTTGCTTATACGACACATAGCCTAAAAGGGTAAGTGCTATAAACAGCATACTGATCGTTACTCGTCTGGTTAGTAAAAAGTTCATTCTTCGTTACTTTTTTAATACCTTATTCTTTGCTTGCTCCAGAATATAATATACACATGGAATCACCATCAAACTCATTAATGTAGAGGTTATTAAACCACCCACCACTGCAATAGCCATAGGCGAACGCAACGATGCGCCTTCACCAAAACTAAGCGCCAATGGCAGTAATGCCAGTATGGTAGTTAACGTTGTCATCAGGATAGGACGGATACGTTGCTGCCCGGCCTGTACAATGGCCTCTACTAAATCTGCTCCTGCATTCTTTAGCTGATTGATGCGATCTACCAGAATAATAGAGTTGTTTACCGCGATTCCCACCAGCATAACAATACCGATTACGCCCATTATATTAATGGTTGTTCCTGTAAAGAAGAACAAAAGTATAGCACCCACTACCGCCAACGGAATAGTTAATAGAATGGTAAACGGATGCAGCAACGACTCAAACTGTGAAGCCAACACCATATACACAAGCAGGATGGAAAGTATCAATGCGAATATCAGACTGTTCATAGACTCTTGCCTCTTCTCTTCTTCACCGGTTACGGTGATGGAATAATTCAATGGCAATTCAATATCCTTTACTGAAAGTCGTATATCCTGCGCAACCTTATCCAACGATACATTCGAGCCTATATTGGCCAGTATTTTGCTTATCCTGCTTTGATTTCTTCTGAAAATCTCTTTAGGAGCATTGGAGTATTGAAGGGTGGCAATTTCTTGCAAACGGAATTTCTGTTCACCATTCCTGATAACCAAATCATTCAAGGATGCAAGGCTAACATCCGGAAGTTTGATAACGATATCCCGCATCTCTCCTTTATACTCCATTTTACCGGTTTCCCTACCCCTTAATTGCTGTTTTATTTGCTCGATAACAGTACTTACACTCAGATTATTGATACCGGCAATGGTACGATCAATAGAAATAATGATTTCGGGGGCACCGTCTTCGGTAGAAATCATGATGTTATACAACCCGTTAACTTCTTGCATTTTGTTTGTTACCTCTCTGGTTAGTCGGGCTATTTCATCCAGGTCTTCCCCTTTAACCTCTACCACGATAGGGGCATCATCTCCTCCCAAGAGATTTCCTAATGAACTTTCTTCCTGTTTTATGGTAAGTTCCAGAACTCCTGGGTTCTCTGCTGTTTGTACCAGTCTTTCAATTAAATGTTCTGCAGTTATCGGACTATCCTTTGACAGGCTGATTTTCATGGTAGCTGTATTCTCCCCTTCAAATATGGCATTCTCGGAGTTACTTCCTGTACCAATATGGCTGTAAACGGTACATAAAGAATCTCCCGATATGGAATAAACAAGTTCTTCCAATGTCATTACGGCATCCGATGTGCGCTCCAAACGGGTTCCTTCGGGTAGCTTTACCAAAATAGAGAAGCTTCGTCCTTCCGCACGGGGCATGTATTCGGTTCCTATAAACGGAATACAAAGGCCGGAAAGGAGCATTAGCACTACAGCTACTCCAATAACCATCCATCTACGCTGAATTAGTTTACGGAGCATAGGGGAATACCCTTTTAATTCAATTGTTTTCTTTTCTGTGATGACTACTTTCTTCCGGTTAAACTGTTTGTACATCATTGGAATAACAAGAATAGCCACGAAAAGCGAAGAGACCAAAGAAAATGTTACGGTCCATGCCTGATCCTTAAATAACTCTCCGGTTGCTCCATGCAAATAAACAATAGGCAGAAACACCACAATGGTAGTAAGCGTAGATGCTATTACTGCTCCTGCTACTTCGGATGTACCGATAATAGCAGCTTCTGTAACAGTTAATCCCCTTTCCTGGTTCCTGAATATACTTTCAATTACCACAATTGCATTATCCACTAACATACCGGCGCCTAAAGCTAATCCTCCCAACGTCATTATATTGAGGGTTAATCCATTAAAAAACATCAGGTTGAAGGTAGCCACAATAGAAATTGGTATGGCTAAACTCACAATCAGCGTTGTACCAACACGACGTAAAAATACAAAGAGAATGATTACCGCAAGTATGATTCCTATTATCGCACTCTCTTTTACATCATCGATGGAATCTTTAATAAATGTTCCCTGATTGGTGATGATCTTGAAGTTATATCCGGGTAGTGCCTGTTCAATCAGTTTGAGTTGCTTGCTAACCCCATCTACCACCTTTACAGTATTGAAACGCATTTCTTTATAAATGGATAAGCCAATGCTTCTTTCACCGTTAATACGTACAATGTTCTCCGGACGGGCATTTTCAAACTTAATACTTGCTACCTCTTTTAAGAATATAGGAGCCTTAGGAACATTGGCAGCCTGTTCGGCGGATGTTTGGGTTTGAGCTTCAACCGGTTTGTATCCTACAATGAGATTCTCGAAATCCTCTTCTCCGGCAAACCGACTGTTGCTTTTAACCAAGTATTGAATACCCAGTTCGGAAACTCGTCCTCCGGAGATGCTTTGGTTGTTGGCTTCAATCTTCGAAGCGATATCATCAATGCTTAATTGGAAAGCTTCCAGCTTATAAGGGTCAGTATGTACAAATAAAGAAATGATTTCATCGCCCGAAAGAGCAACATCGGCTACTCCTTCCAAACGGATTAATTCGTTACGGATATAACTTTCGGCTACTTTACGCAGATCGGCCATATCTTTAATGGTTCTGTGAGATAATCCTACGAGAATAACCGGAGATGTATTAGGATCGTGCTGGGTTATTTTAAAGTCAGTGATATCCGGGCTTTGAGAAAATGCACCCATCGCTTTTTGTAAGTCCAAGAAGGCTTCATCCATATCCTTTTTCCAACTATACTCTACTGTTATTCTTGCTGACCCTGCCATAACAACAGAAGATACCTGGGTTACATCGCTTTGACGAATAGCCATGGATTCTATGTTCTTTACGAACTGCTTTTCTATTTCTTCGGGGGGGCGTTCGCCTGCTTTCAGTTCTATAAACAGGCGCGGACTATTCAGATCGGGCAGCAAGTCAACACTAAGCTGATCATACGATATTTTTCCCAGTAACAGGATGGCAAGGATCAGCATGCCGATGGTTACGGGATTGTTAACTGCGAATTTTACAATATTCTTCATATAATTATGTTTCTTTTTAGAGAGTCCTCCTCCGCCCTCGGCTCCTCCAAAGG
>DAIMFE010000102.1:0-10910 GCA_036724805.1 Bacteroides sp. | reverse complement strand
TATATTTTAAAAAGTAATTCTCTTAATATAGATTTATAACAAATAAGAACAAAATAAGTTCTTTTGATCAGACGAAGCCGAGAATTAATTATGAATTGTAAGCAATGAGGGGCTGTGTGGCATAATCATTCATTATTCATAATTGTTAATCGGCAATTCTCCCGTTAAAGCACCTAATGCATTTATAGCTAAAGCAGCCATTTCATCCTCGCCAGGGTAAATTTTTGTAGGTGCCAGAAACGATACGTATTCTTTTAACCGTGAAACAATGTATTTTGAATGAGCCATACCGCCCGTAATAAGAATAGCATCAACTTTTCCATGCAGAACCACAGCCGAAGCTCCAATTGCCTTGGCCACATTGTAAATCATTGCATTTATTACCAGCTCGGCTTTTTTATCTCCATTCTCTATGTTTTTTAAGATAGCAATCATATCGGTAGTACCGAGGTGTGCGGCTATGCCTGCATTTCCGGTAAGCATCTTTAGTAATTCATCTTTAGAATACTCGCCACTGAAACATAGGTTAACAAGTTGTCCGGCAGGAAGCGTCCCCGCGCGTTCGGGAGCAAAAGGACCTTCGCCATCTAAACCGTTATTTACATCAACAACTTTCCCCTTTTTAT
Organism: Bacteroides sp.; assembly: GCA_036724805.1. Taxonomy (GTDB): domain Bacteria; phylum Bacteroidota; class Bacteroidia; order Bacteroidales; family Bacteroidaceae; genus Bacteroides. The sequence continues at coordinate 10,284 of DAIMFE010000102.1, read as the reverse complement.
GTGCTGCTACAGTAATCCCCCCACCTAAATGACAAATTACCAGATTAATATCCTCATATTTATATCCCCATTCCTTTGCATACCGCCGTGCAATGGCTTTATGATTCAATGCGTGAAATATCGAAATGCGAGGCAAAAGCGGAGAACCACTAATTCTGGCTACGTCTTCCAGTTCATCAACTACAATAGGATCGGCAATAAATGTTTTGCATCCGGGTATTTCGGAAGATAGTTGAAGTGCGATTAAACCGCCCAGGTTGGATGCATGTTCGCGATTAGAATGGATAAGATCGTTTTTCAGAGCGTCATTAACCTCATACACCCCGCTGGGGATGGGTTTAATTAAGCCGCCTCTGCCTATTATCGCATCAAATCGAAGGGGAATATTATTCTTTCTCAACTCATCTATCACCACTGATTTGCGGTAGTCAAACTGATCAATAATTCTTTTGTAACCGGATAATTGCTCTACACCATGCCGAATGATTGACTCAAGAAGGGGCTTTTCGTCTTCGTAAACAGCTATTTTAGTTGAGGTTGAGCCGGGGTTTATTGCTAATATTTTCATTGCTTTATTTATTTACTTGTGAGACATGCCATTGCTATGCTATAGTATTTTGATAGTCCGGAATCGCTACGGGAAGGTAATACCACCGGACAAGTTGGTCCTTGTAACAATCCGGCCATCTCGGCATTGGCAAATAGCGAAACGGATTTATAAAAGGTGTTCCCCGATTCTATATTGGGAAATATCAAAACATCGGCTTGCCCGTTTATGGGAGAAACTATTCCTTTAATATCTGCACTGGCCTCTTCGCATGCCGAACGTACATCTAGCGGGCCATCAATAATTGCGTTTCCAAATTCTCCGGCTTCGGCAAGTTCTACGATGTTAACATAATCCAGCGAGGTAGGAAATTTTGCACTAACCTTTTCGGTAAAATGAATCAGGGCGATTCGTGGCTGCATAATCCCAAAATCGTGACAGGTGTTTATAGCATACCAAATCATTTCTATTCTTTGTTGTAGTGATGGTCGGGGCATTACCGCCGCATCCGAGAAAAACAGCAATTTATTATAAGTAGGAATCTGCACAACCGATAGATGAGTAAGAACTTTCCCTTTTGGCAGCAATCCTTTTTCTTTATCGAGAATAGCATGCAACAGGTTATCTGTGTTGATAATTCCTTTCATCAAAACATCAATCTCTCCGTTCTGTGCAATCCGCACAGCTTCCCGGGCAGCCTCATCGGGATTCTCAATGTGGATGGTTTTTACAAAATCAGGGTGTTTCTTAAGGGTAGGGTATTTTTCAAGAATCGCAGAGTCGCCAATCATTGTAAATTCTGCAATTTCCTCTTCAAGGGCTCGGCCAATTGCATATTCCGTATTTGGATCATTGGCACAAACTACAGCTATCCTCTTCCTTCTATTGAGGGATTTAAGGTGATTTGTCAATTCGTTAAAACTTCTAATAGGTTCCATTTTGTTATATTTTAAGCAAATATCCGAAAAAATATTCAAAATACATGCAGAAATTTTGTCTATCTTTACGGCAGTAATGACAGATTGATACGCATGTCAATCTACAATAACTAAGATGCTAAATTTGTATCTTGAATTGATGTTAAAGAAATAACCTGAACAAAAAATGAATAGTCTCGTTTTTCCACCCTATTTACAACAAGGAGACAAAGTTGTAATCGTTTCGCCATCGGGAAAGATGGATAAGTTTATCCTCAAAGAAATGAAGAAGAAACTGGAAGAATGGAAATTAAAGCCACGCGTGAGTAAATACGCGGGTAGTTCCTGGGGTAAATATGCAGGAACAATCAAGCAACGAACTACCGATTTTCAATCGGCACTGGATGATAAAGAAATAAAAGCCATATTTTGTAGTCGCGGTGGCTATGGCGCTGTGCATATTTTGGATAAACTTGATTTTACCCGATTCAAAGAATATCCTAAATGGCTGATTGGCTTTAGCGATATTACTGCCTTGCATAGCCTGATGCAATATAACGGTTATGCTTCTTTGCACGCATTAATGGGAAGACATTTGGCGCTTGAGGCGGATGATGATCCCTGCAAAACTTATCTTAAGAGTATTCTATTTGGAGAATTGCCGAAATACACTTGTTCGGGACACAAATTAAATAAAACCGGAACAGTTAAAGGCATCTTGAGAGGTGGTAATCTGGCAGTACTTTACGGATTACGTGGCACCCCTTATGATTTTCCTCCCGAAGGAACCATTCTGTTTGTTGAAGATATAAGTGAACGCCCCCATGCGGTTGAAAGGATGATTTATAACCTGAAACTGGGTGGTGTACTGAAGCGTCTATCCGGAATAATTATAGGGCAATTTACAGAGTTCGAAGAAGATAAATCTTTAGGAAAAGAACTGTATCATGCTCTTGCCGATGTATTAAAGGAATGTGAATGTCCTATATGTTTTAACTTTCCGGTAGGGCATGTTGTTAATAATCTGCCACTGATATGTGGGTCGGAAATAGAATTAAAGGTAAGCCGAAAGGAAGTCGCGTTGAGGATAGTTGAGTAAAAGTGAGGTAAAAGTGAGATAAAGATAGGTAAAGTGAGATAAAGATAGGTACTACTTTACCTAACTTTACCTATCTTTACATCCTCAATTACTTTTTATAACATACAAACCAGAAATGAGAAATTCAATAATGCTGTTACTAATAAGCTGCTTGCTTCTGTCTGTTCAATCATGTAAAATGAATAACGCTACCGGTAGAGATAAGATTGAAACAAAAGTTGCCGTACCGGAGTTTAATGCCGATAGTGCCTATCAATATATTCAGAATCAAGTTGACTTCGGGCCTCGTGTGCCTAACACTGCTGCCCATGTTGAAGCCGGTAAATATATTGCTCAAAAGTTAGAAGAATTTGGTGCAAAGGTTACCAATCAATATGCCGATTTGATTGCTTACAACGGTACAATTCTAAAAGCCCGCAACATAATAGGATCTTATAAACCCGATAGTAAAAAGCGGATTGCTCTTTTCGCACACTGGGATACCCGCCCCTGGGCAGACAATGATCTCGATGAAAAGAACCATTATAAGCCGGTGCTCGGAGCCAACGATGGCGCAAGCGGAGTAGGTGTATTACTAGAGATTGCCCGCCAGATAAATATGCAATCTCCCGAACTGGGTATTGATATTATTATGGTTGATGCGGAAGACTATGGTCTGCATAGCAGGGAAATGCACAGAGCTTACCGGGAAGAATCCTGGGGGTTAGGATCGCAATACTGGGCACGTTTTCCACATGTGCCTAATTACAATGCCCGTTTTGGAATACTGTTAGATATTGTTGGCGGTAAGGGTGCAACTTTCTACAAGGAAGGGTATTCTGAAAAATATGCTCCACATATTAACAAGATGGTTTGGAAAGCAGCAAAAGAGTTAGGATACGGTAACTATTTTATTAATGAAGAAATTGGAGCTGTAACCGATGATCATTTGTTTGTAAACAAACTTATCGGTATACCTACAATTGATATTATACCTAACATGGTTAACAATACCCGTTCTTCTTTCAGTGAATACTGGCACACTGTTAATGATAACATGAACGATATCAGCAAAGAAACCCTCAAAGCTGTTGGCCAAACTGTTATGTCTGTAATCTATAACGAAAAGTAAATATGGGCTCAATAAACGAAATGCAAGACGAGATAATTGTCGAATTCAGCGACTTCGATGATTGGATGGATCGCTACCAATTATTAATCGACCTTGGCAATGAGCAACCACCCTTGGATGATAAATACAAAACAGATCAGAATCTTATTGAAGGTTGCCAAAGCCGGGTATGGTTACAGGCGGATTATGTAGCCGGGAAGATTATCTTCAACGCAGAAAGCGATGCCCTTATAGTAAAGGGGATCATTGCTTTACTAATAAAAGTATTATCAGGGCATACTCCTGATGAAATCTTCAATGCCGATCTTTATTTTATCGACAAGATAGGCTTGAAAGAACACTTATCGCCTACGCGTAGCAATGGATTATTGTCTATGGTGAAGCAAATGCGCATGTATGCGTTGGCGTATAAGGCGAAAGAGGACTCTATAACTGCCCATTATCCACCAAAAGTATAATCTCCTCTATTAACTTATCCTCCCCCTTCGTAGGATCATACTCTTTCTTTAAGCTAGCCCCAAAAAGAGCCGCGAATGTTTGGTAAAACCCGGCTCTAAACGGGCCGAGGAATGCTTTTACCAACTCATAAGAGGATTGATTGCACTGGCGGTCAATCAATTTGATTAGTATCTTGCCCTGCGAAAAAGTGAGTTTCTTCATGCGGGGAGTATATTGTTCTTTCAATCCCTTTTCCACTTCTTTGATGTGCCTATTCTTCGCTTTCTCATCCGGCAAAGTTTGCAGATACTTATAAGTTTCAATAAACACATTGTAAATTTCGCGAGACAATGGTAGCGTCTTCTTTACATTGCGAACAAGCTTATCGTATTTTCGTTGCTCCTTTTCATTTTTTAACACTTTAGGTTTAAAAACATACACATCCCGTAATTGCACAAATGGAATAGTGTCACCCTGATAAACACACATAGGAACCAGAAATCTGTTACTACCGTCTGGATTTTGTGCAACCGCCGGAAGAAAATAAATGCCGGCGAATAGTGTAAGAATCAGTATGTTAAACCATTTGTTCATGATGCAAAAATAAACTATTAATTAATTACTTTTTGCACTATTAACTTATTTAAGGTATATTCGAAACTTATTTCTTAAAAACAAGCACAAAATACAGTGAAAAACAGAATAGTAACAATTGTTGTTTTGGTATTATTGATCGGTAGATTTACTTCGTTTTTATCGGCTCAAACATTACAACCAATCCCTGATTTTGAAGATATTCTTGAGCAACTATCAGCAAATGAAGATGAAGATATAAATGGGTTGAACCAAATTGAAGAACTGGCAGAAAGGTTACAGCAACCCCTCAATATAAATACCATAACAAAAGAACAACTTGAAGGCTTCTCTTTCCTGACAGATAAACAAATAGAAAACATATTAGCCTATCTTTATATTCATGGTGAAATGCAAACCATATACGAACTACAGTTAGTAGAAGAGATGGATGCGCAAGCCATTCAACACCTATTGCCTTTCGTTTATGCCGAGCCGGTTAAAGCGGAGAGCGCTCACATCCGGATAAAAGATATTTTTCGTTATGGAAAGCATGAAACTTTAACCCGATTGGATATTCCTTTCTATAAACGTAAAGCCTATAAAGAAACCGATAAGGTTCAGAATAGATATTGGGGTTCTCCGCAATACCATTCTTTTCGGTATAGTTTTCGGTATCGGGATAATCTGCATGCGGGGGTAACGGCAGAGAAAGATGCAGGCGAACCTTTCTTTGGATTGCACAATAAAAAAGGATACGATTATTATTCCTTTTATTTCTATCTGAGGAACATAAGAAAACTAAAGCACTTTGCTTTGGGCAATTACCGTGTTAGCTTTGGTCAGGGATTGGTAATCAGCCAGGATCTTATGATTGGGAAAACGAGTTCACTCTCTACCCTTTCGTATCGCGCCAATGCGATAAGGAAACATTCTTCTACCGATGAATATAACTACTTCAGGGGATTGGCCGGCAGTTATCAAATGGGCGATTTTATCCTATCGGCTCTTTACTCCCATCGCTCGCCCGATGGCATTGTTGTAAATGATACCATAACATCTATCCGGAAAACAGGATTACACCGTACCACGCAGGAAGCCGAAAGAAGGAATACATTTGTTATGCAGGTGGCCGGAGGAAACCTAACCTTTCAAAAGAATAATTTGCGTATGGGGGTAACGGGTATCTATTATTTCTTTAATCGTCCTTACTATGCAAATACGTTAAGCAGGGAATATGCAAAATACAACATTCGCGGGCGCGATTTCTATAATATCGGACTGGATTATCGGCTCAGATGGAATCGTTTTGTATTATCAGGAGAGGCGGCAATGGATAAAAACAACTCCATAGCCACATTAAATTCATTGAATTACAATCTCTCTAATAGCTATAGGTTTATGCTTGTGCACCGTTATTATGCTTATGATTACTGGGCTTTTTTTGCCCGCTCTTTTTCGGAGGGTGGATATGTTCAGAATGAAAACGGTTGGTATGTTGCAACAGAAATTGCTCCTTTGGGTAAATGGCGGTTCTTCGCTTCGGTTGATTTCTTCTCTTTCCCGGGATGGAAGTACAGGGTAGATGGCTCATCATGGGGAACGGATGCGATGTTTCAGGCAACATATACCCCTGATACTAAGTTGAGTATGATCTTTCGCTATCGCTTCAAAAGGAAAGAGAGGAATTATACCGGAGATGATAAAGTAAAAACGATACGTCCGCTATACCGGCATAAAGTAAGGTATCAGTTACGGTACTCGTTATCGGATAATATTTCATTTCGTACAACCATTGATTATACCCGGGTTAATCCTTCAGGGGTTACTGCCGGTCGGGGTTTTCAGGCAGTACAGAATTTTAGCTGGAATTTAAACTTCATCCCCGCTTTAATGGAGTTACATGGGGCATACTTCAATACCGATGATTATGATTCGCGTGTGTACTCTTACGAAAAAGGATTATTATATTCTTTCTACACTCCTTCTTTTTATGGTGAAGGTACACGATTTACGGCCAATCTGCGATATAACATAAACCGCAACATGATGATAATAGCCAAACTGGGGGTAACCAATTATTATGATCGGGATGTAATAGGCTCTGCCTGGGATGAAATAAACAAAAATAAAAAGACTGATCTTCAATTGCAGTTCTGGGGAACTTTTTAGAAAAGAATGTGTTATTTTTGTACTTAAAATAACAACAGTATGTCAACAATTATATTTCCTTCTCCAATTTTCGGTCCTGTTCAATCGCGTCGTTTAGGAGTATCATTGGGTGTTAACCTTCTTCCCGGCGATGGTAAGTATTGCTCTTTCGACTGTATTTACTGCGAATGTGGTTATAATAAAGACTTTAAAACAAAAAGCCAGCTTCCCACCCGCGAAGAAGTGAAAGCTGCATTAGAGGTTACTTTACAGAAGATGAAGAACGAAGGCTCTGCCCTTGATGTAATCACCTTTGCCGGAAACGGCGAACCTACCATTCATCCGCATTTTGGCGAGATTATTGATGACACATTGGTATTGAGAGCTAACTATTTCCCCAATGCAAAGGTTAGCGTTTTGAGCAATGCTGTTCATATTGGTAAGTCAAAAGTGTTCGAAGCTTTGAATAAGATTGATAATAATATCCTTAAACTGGATACTGTTGATGAAGATTACATCCGGCTTGTCGATCGCCCGGTGGCTCGCTACTCGTTACCCCGAATTATTGAATTGATGAAAGAATTCAAAGGTAGCTGTATCATTCAAACCATGTTTTTGAAAGGGAAATACGTAGGTAAAGATGTAAATAATACTACCGATAACTATGTACTACCGTGGATTGAAACTGTAAAGGAAATCAATCCACGGCAGGTTATGATTTATACTATTGATCGGGATACTCCGGATAAAGAACTTGAAAAAGCTACCCCGGAAGAACTAAACCGAATACGGGATTTACTGGTTAAGGAAGGGCTGAATGTTAGTGTGTCGTATTAACCCGCGAAACTAAGCGCTTAATATTTCTTTTGCCCTTTCCAAAGCCACATTAATATTAGGGCAGATATTCTCCTTTCCAATCAAATTATAGAAGTCGGCTTCTCCAAGCGTTTCATGAACCTTCTTGTTAACCCCCGACAGTACAATTGTTATCTTTTCTTTTTGAGATAACTTACATAAATTACTAAGATTATGTATACCCGTTGAATCTATAAAAGGAACCTTGCGCATACGGATAATACGTACCTGTGGCCGATCCTTGAGCATAATCATCTGCTCTTCGAATTTATTTGCGATACCGAAGAAATAAGGGCCGTTTATTTCATACACTTCTACTCCTTTAGGAATAGCCAGCTTCTCTTCTTTGATAATAACATCCACATCTGCTCCCGGATTTATTTCATCTGTAAGCACAGATATCTCTGTAGTTTCGGCAACACGTTTCATAAACAGTAAGCAGGCAATAACCAATCCTACCTCTATGGCAATTGTTAAGTCGAAAATAACGGTAAGGAAGAAGGTAATCAGTAAAACAGCAATATCAGATTTCGGATTTTTCAGTAACGCCTTGAAAGTTCTCCATTCACTCATATTATAAGAAACAATTACCAGAATCCCTGCTAAACATGCCATGGGTATATATTCTGCCAAAGGCATTAATAAAAGAAGAATCAGCAATAATACTATTGCATGAATAACACCGGCAACAGGGGTGCGTCCGCCGTTATTTATATTAGTCATGGTACGAGCAATAGCCCCCGTAGCAGGGATACCGCCAAACAATGGAGTGATAATATTGGCAACACCCTGTGCAATCAATTCCGTGTTCGAGTCATGCTTATCACCAATCATACCATCGGCAACGGTAGCCGATAAAAGAGATTCGATTGCCCCAAGAACAGCAATGGTGATTGCGGCAGGCAGCAAACCATTTATTGTTTCCCAGCTAATTGAAGGAACAACCATCGCGGGCAATTCGGATTTAATGGCAAACCTGTCGCCAATCGTATCAATCGTATCAATGTTCAGGTAATTTTTAAGAACAAATACTATTAGTGTTATCAAAATAATAGCAATTAAAGATCCCGGTATTTTTTTAAGGAACTTCGATGAATAAACGATGATAAGAATACTCAAAATGCTTATTCCGGTATTCCACCAGTTAATTGTGTCAAAATGGCGGAAGTAAAGAGCCCACTTACCAATAAAATCACCCGGAATGATCTCGCCACCGAAATCCAAACCAAATACATCTGCTATTTGTGTAGTAAATATTGTAACAGCAATACCACTGGTAAATCCTACAATGATAGGATAAGGAATAAATTTAATGATTGCCCCTAGTTTGAAAACTCCCAGAAGAATCAATAAAACACCTGCAATGATAGTGGCTATAATTAGTCCGGACACCCCGTATTGTTGTATTATTCCATATACAATAACGATAAACGCGCCGGTTGGCCCGCCAATCTGCACTTTGCTGCCCCCCAGTAACGAAATTATAAATCCCGCTATAATGGCTGTAATGATCCCTTTTTCGGGAGATACACCCGATGCGATACCAAAGGCAATAGCCAGCGGAAGCGCTACTATGCCAACTATAACACCAGCCATTAAATCGGCCATCAATGTTTCCCTTGAATAGTTTTTTAGTGTGGAAAACAATTTAGGTTTAAAAGGAAACTGTTTCATTGAACTTTTTCGGGTAAAATGTTGTTTTTCTAAAATAGATGCAAAATTATACAAAAGAAGTGAGAAGTAAGAAGTAAGGAGTAAGAATTCTTAAGCATAGATGAAATCAATAACACCATTTATTTTATTTATCCATTGTTTTGAACAGTTAGGAATCAATTTCCCTATATTTGTATTTAGTACTAAATATTAAACGTAATAACGAATAAAATTCAATTTAAAAACTAATTAATTATGGCTAAAAGTATCAAAGGAACAAGAACAGAAAAGAACTTGCTTATGACTTTCGCTGGCGAATCACAAGCTAGAATGCGTTACACTTACTTTGCAAGTGTTGCTAAGAAAGAGGGTTTTGAACAAATTGCTGCTATTTTTACCGAAACAGCCGATCAAGAAAAAGAACACGCAAAACGTATGTTCAAATTCTTAGAAGGCGGAATGGTTGAGTTTACAGGAACTTTCCCTGCCGGTGTTATCGGTTCAACCCTTGATAATCTGAAGGCTGCCGCTGCCGGCGAGCACGAAGAATGGGCTATTGACTATCCAAAATGTGCTGATATCGCCGAAGAAGAAGGATTTCCGGCAGTTGCTGCAATGTATCGTAACATCAGTATTGCCGAAAAAGGACATGAAGAAAGATACCTCGCTTTCGTAAATAACATTGAAAATGAAAGCGTATTCAAGAAAACAGAAGAAGGTTTGTGGCAATGTCGCAACTGCGGATATATCCACGCCGGTACAGAAGCTCCGGATGTATGCCCTGCTTGTTTGCATCCTCAGGCTTATTTCGAGGTGAAGAAAGAAAACTATTAAAATAAGTAAACAGTTTCTTTATAACTATACGTTATTTGTACCCAACCAAATGCACGTTGCATTTTCAAATTAGCAACGTGCTGTTGAGGCAAATGCAACGCGCATT
>DAIMFE010000101.1:0-11209 GCA_036724805.1 Bacteroides sp. | reverse complement strand
CATATAGGAATATCCCCAACGGAATATCGAAATCAGAAAAATAATTAATTACTGAATAGTAATATTTTGATTTATCTTGGCTTATTTTCTCTTTCGTTATCTTGGCGTAAATTCGAGTCGTTTTTATAAAAAGAAATCATTCCACCACCTTACCAAACAACTCCAAATGCTCGTCCACATACTGCGCAACCAGCGTAGTTGTCAGCTCTTCCATTTCTAAGAACTTTTCTTCCAGATCATCAAATACCTCATACTGCTCATACATCGCCATGAATTCCTCTTCCGTTCTTTCTTTCTCGAGGTCCGCTTTATTCTTATCATAAATCTCTTTCGCCCTATAAATCAGCTTCGAAAGATCTTTCAACCCCCACAACCGCATGGCTTTTGCAAAAGGATTATCAAAGATATATCCACCATATCCATTTTGAATAAGCTGAATAAAGCCGCCTACCATTAATTCATCGCGAAATATTTGATAAGACAACAGCACATGCTGTTCTCCGGTAAGGAGATGCATATTTTCTGCATTCAATGAACCGCCAAGAGCTTCCAGGTATTTATCGGTAAAAACTTTTATAAACTCGTCCATACCCTCAAGGGCAGCTTTCTGAAGCGATTCTTCTTTAATTTCAACCATAAGGTTTTTATTTCATCATTTCATCAATCTTCGCATATAATTCTTCTCCATGCAAACCTCGTGAAACAATGGTTCCATCCTTATCGATTATCATTACATGAGGAATACTACGAATAGCATACATTTTAGCAGCCTTAGAATCCCAATAACCCAGATCGGACATCTGCGGCCATGTAATATTCAAGTTTTGTATTCCTTTCTTCCATGCATCTCCGTTTCTATCCAATGAAATACCCACAATTTCTAAACCCTTATCTTTGTATTTAGCATACATTTCAACCAACGCCGGCATTTCGCGCACACAAGGGCCACACCATGATGCCCAGAAATCAACAAGAACAACTTTTCCTTTCCCCGCGTAATCAGATAATTTTATGGGATCACCATCAGGTGTATTTAATTCGATATCAGTAAACTTCTTATCCGGATTTGTTTTGCTATAATTCTCGATACCGCTCTTTAATCTCATCACACTTTCGCCCTCTTGCAAATTAGCCGGAATCTTTTTGAGTAATTCGTCCATCTCCTCATAACTTAAACAAGACTGATTGGTTATCATTATCAGCGTTGCTAACGGAGTATTTGAGTTATCGGCAATATATTTTTTAATTTTACCGGTAGCTTCTTCTTCTATAGCCTCCAGTTCCTCCAATTTCGCTTCTTTGACTTCATCGGTAAGAGCAGTATCCCTTAACGATTCATAAATAGCAGCAAGTTTAACATCCATTTTGCCCATATCATCTTTGTAAACCTGATAAGCATCGTTTACAGGTGAGCCTTTGGCTGTTGATTTTCCTTGCTCTTCAGCTAAAAAAACATCGATGTTGCCGTTTTCAAGGAAAAGATCGACAAACAACGGATCATTCTCACCATCAAAAAAAGTAATGAAACGATGAACCGGTTGATCCTGTACACCTTCGAACTCAAATTTGCCATTGGTTATAACCGCACTATCAACATCAATGAAATCATTTTTCACTTGCTCTTTTATGAATACCTTTTCTCCATCATAAGCTCCCTGCACAGTACCGGTTATTTTATAACTATTTGTTGTACAAGATGCTAACACCAATGCTATCACAGCAAAAAGGAAAAGTAACTTTCTCATATTTTGTAAATTAAATGTATAAACTGGTACAAAGATAACACTTTTTGAGATAAATGTAATAGGCCATAAGCATTATTAACCCAAAATGTTCTAATCTATTTCGCTTTGTATGTAAAACCATTGTGCTTTGATTGCAAAACCATTGCGTATTCAACACTTTTTAACGGCGGATTGTTGTTGTAAACTATTTGATAATTCGCTTAATGCCAGTACTATAAAAAACGCTTCAGTTAGCACTAGCTATAGCTACCCTATAGCAACATAAAAGAACATAACATATAAGAAAAGATAATATCAAAAGAAGAAAAAGAAAAGAAGAAAAATCCTCTATCTCCTGCTTCTTTCATTCTGTCTCGGCTGTGTGTGTTTACTCCTTTGTGCTTTTAAAATGCACGTTGCATTTGAGAATTACAACGTTGCATTTGAGAAAACTAAACGTGCTATTGAGAGAAATGCAACGTGCTGTTGAGAGAAATGCAACGCGCATTTGGTGTTCATTTCATTTACCATACACCGGTGTAGAAATTACGTTACATTGCAAAACAAATATTTTACCAACACGCTTTCATCGTAAAATCGCAAATCGTGCAATCGTAAATTTTAATAATTATTTTGGCAGATAGCAACATTCACACAAATAATTATGTTCTAAAATTGCGTATATTTGCCCGTCAAAATCGAATAGTTATGCAAGAGAATAATTATATCATTGAGGTAAACGATGTATCGAAGTTTTTTTCAACGAAAACCGCTTTAGATACTGTTTCGCTGAAGGTTAAAAAAGGGGAGTTTATCACCCTGCTTGGACCCTCCGGATGTGGAAAAACTACCTTATTACGAATTATTGCAGGATTTCTTGGCGCCTCGGAAGGCGAAATTAAAATAAACGGGAAAGAAATAACTCAGGTTCCCCCCCATAAGCGTCCGGTAAATACTGTTTTTCAAAAATACGCGTTGTTTCCTCATCTTAATGTGTATGACAATATTGCATTCGGCCTGAAACTAAAGAAAACGCCTAAGCAGGAAATTGAAAAAAAGATGCGGGCCGCATTAAAAATGGTAGGCATGACGGATTATGAAGACCGTGATGTAGATACCCTTTCTGGTGGGCAGCAACAGCGGGTGGCCATTGCCCGAGCCATTATTAATGAGCCAAAGGTTCTTTTACTGGATGAACCTCTTGCCGCTCTCGACTTAAAAATGCGCAAGGATATGCAAATGGAACTTCGCGAAATGCATAAAAATCTGGGAATTACATTTGTATACGTTACGCACGACCAGGAAGAAGCGTTAACGCTTAGTGATACCATTGTAGTGATGAGCGAAGGCCGGATTCAACAGATTGGTACTCCAACCGATATTTATAATGAGCCGATTAACTCTTTTGTAGCAGATTTTATTGGCGAAAGTAATATCCTGAACGGTACAATGGTGAAGGATAAATTGGTGCGCTTCGGCGATCATGAATTTGAGTGTGTAGATGAAGGATTCGGCGAAAACGTTCCTGTTGATGTTGTAATTCGTCCGGAAGATGTATATATATTCCCTGTTTCGGATCTGGCACAGCTCACAGGAGAAGTGCAATCTTCTATCTTTAAAGGGGTTCATTATGAGATGACGGTACTAACCAACGGATATGAAATACTCGTTCAGGATTACCATCAATTTAATGTTGGAGACACGGTAGGGCTATTGGTAAAGCCTTTCGATATACACATTATGAAGAAAGAGAGAACCACCAATACCTTTGAGGGAAAGCTTATTGATGAAACGCATGTTGAGTTTTTGGGGAGTACTTTCGATTGCTTACCGGTAAGAAATACAGACCCCGGAAGTCCGGTTATTGTAAAAGTTGATTTTGACAAAGTCATTTTACAAGACAACGAGGAAGACGGTACACTTACAGGTGAAGTGAAATTTATTCTTTACAAAGGAGATCATTATCATTTAACAATTATCTCCGACTGGAATGAAGATGTGTATGTAGATACACAAGATGTTTGGGATGATGGCGACAGAATTGGTATTACCATTCTTCCGGAACACATTAGAGTTGAAAGTTGAAAGTTAATGATGAGATTATCTACATATCTTACTTCACGTAGAAGTTGGGCGTTGCCATATATAATTTTCGCAGCTATATTTGTGGTTATACCGCTGATACTAATTGTTGTTTATGCTTTTACCAATGAGAGCGGAAACTTTACATTTAGTAACTTTGTTAAGTTCTTGCAACATCCCGAAGATGTAAATACTTTTGTGTATTCCATCGGCATTGCAATCATCACTACTTTTGCCTGTATTTTACTGGGATATCCTGCCGCATGGATCTTGAGTAATAGTAAGTTCAACAAATCATATACCATGGTAATGCTGTTTATTTTGCCCATGTGGATAAATATATTAGTACGCACGCTGGCAACTGTGGCTTTATTCGATTTCATACATCTTCCCTTAGGCGAAGGAGCTTTGATATTTGGCATGATCTACAATTTTATTCCATTTATGATATACCCCATCTACAATACTTTACAAAAGATGGATAAAAGTTACATCGAAGCCGCGCAGGATTTGGGGGCAACTCCTTTTCAGGTATTCACCAAAACAATTCTTCCATTATCCATGCCGGGTGTTATGAGTGGCATTATGATGGTATTTATGCCTACCATATCTACATTTGCCATAGCAGAGTTGCTAACGATGAATAACATCAAACTATTTGGTACAACCATACAAGAAAATATAAACAACAGTATGTGGAACTATGGAGCGGCTCTTTCGCTTATCATGCTGTTATTAATTGCGGTAACATCGTTATTTGCCGATGAAAAAGATAATTCGAATGAAGGAGGTGGCTTATGGTAAATAAGATTCTGGCACGAGGTTATCTGTGGTTGCTCCTGTTAATGTTATATGCTCCTATTATCATCATTATGATATTTTCTTTTACCGAATCGAAAGTATTGGGAAACTGGACAGGATTCTCTACAAAGCTATACACCTCGTTGTTAACTTCCGGAACGCATCATTCTCTTATCAATGCGTTATTCAACACACTTACTATTGCATTGATAGCAGCTACCGCATCAACGCTATTAGGAAGTATTGCTGCCATTGGTATCTTCAACTTAAGATCCAGAACACAGAAAGCAATTGGTTTTGTTAACAGCATTCCAATTCTTAACGGCGATATTATAACCGGTATTTCTTTATTCTTATTATTTGTATCTCTTGGAATATCACAGGGATATACCACCGTTGTACTGGCTCATATCACATTCTGTACGCCGTATGTTGTACTAAGTGTGCTTCCACGGTTAAAACAGATGAATCCTAATTTATACGAAGCAGCACTCGATTTGGGAGCAACCCCCATGCAGGCTTTACGCAAAGTTATTTTCCCCGAAATACGTCCCGGAATGATTAGTGGCTTCATATTGGCCATAACCCTTTCTATTGATGATTTTGTGGTAACCGTATTTACAATTGGTAATGAGGGATTAGAAACGTTATCAACGTATATTTACACGGATGCCCGAAAAGGAGGACTAACGCCCGAACTTCGCCCGCTATCTACTATTATATTTATAACGGTACTGGTGCTGTTGATAGTGATTAATAAGAGGGCGGAAAAGCAACGGAAGAGGCAGGAAAAATGAATAACAAATCAAATTAGCGATGAAAATAGTATACCTAATTCTAACCGCATTATTTTTATCCGGTTGTTATAACGCTCAAGGATCTCGCGAGAAAACCCTGAAGATATACAACTGGGCCGATTATATTGATGATGGTGTTCTGGATGACTTTAAAAAGTATTACAAAGAATGCACAGGAGAAGATATTCGTATCATCTACCAAACATTTGACATTAACGAAGTAATGCTTACCAAGATTGAACGAGGCCATGAAGATTTCGATGTAGTGTGTCCCTCGGAATATATTATTGAGCGTATGCTTAAAAAAGACCTCTTGTTACCCATTGATACCGCTTTTGAAAATACACCTAACTATTTAAATAATACCGCGCCGTATATACGGAAAGAGCTGCATAAGTTGAGCCAGCCCGGAAGAGATGCCAACAGATATGCGGTTTGTTACATGTGGGGAACAGCAGGCATCTTATATAATACAAAATTTGTTCCCAAAGAAGATGCTGCGTCTTGGTCGTGCCTTTGGGATGCGAAATATACCGGAAAAATATTGATGAAAGAAAGTTACCGCGACGCGTATGGAACAGCGGTAATATATGCCCATGCACAAGAACTGGAAGAAGGAACGATAACGGTAGAAGAGCTGATGAATGATTATTCTCCGCGCGCTATGGCGCTGGCAGAAAAGTATCTGAAAGCCATGAAGCCGAATGTTGCCGGATGGGAGGCTGATTTTGGAAAAGAAATGATGACCAAGAATAAAGCATGGATCAATATGACATGGAGCGGCGATGCCGTTTGGGCAATTGATGAAGCCGAAACTGTTGGTGTAGATCTTGATTATATTGTTCCCATTGAAGGCAGTAACATCTGGTATGATGGTTGGGTAATTCCCAAATACGCCCGCAACAGGAAGGCTGCAAGTTACTTTATCAATTTTATGTGCCGATCGGATATTGCATTGCGCAATATGGACGAAATTGGTTATGTTAGCGCTGTAACAACACCCGAAGTATTAGAAGAAAAAATTGACACCACTTTAAATTACCGCTCCGATCTTAGCTACCTGTTTGGGCCGGGAGCGGAAAATGTACAGGTAAACAAAATTCAATACCCGGATAAAGCTGTTGTTGAACGCTGCGCCATGATTCGCGACTTCGGTGATAAAACAGAAGACGTTTTAGCCATGTGGTCGAGAGTAAAAGGCGATAATCTTGGCGCAGGTATCACTATACTTATATTTATTGTAGCAATAGCGCTAAGCACCTGGGTAATATACAAGCGCTATAAAAAATACAAACGAAATAAAAAAAGAAAAATGCCGAGACGCAGGAAGAACTCATAATTAAATTACTACCTTTGCGGCCGATTTGTTTTTTAGATGTGGATTCCGCTGATTACATGGATCTAATGCACGGATTATGTATCCATGTTTTTTTTAATCAATACATAATAATAATAAAATGAGTTGGCTAAATGATTTGTTATGGGGAAATGGCATAGCCCATTCTATCCTCATACTGGCAGTAGTTATTGCCGTTGGTATCCAATTGGGAAAAATAAAAATATTTGGTATTTCCCTTGGCGTTACACTTGTTCTATTTATGGGAATCCTCCTCTCCCACTTCGGATTCCGTGTTAATCCCGAATTACTTCACTTCTTCAAAGAATTCGGTTTAATTCTGTTTGTATTCTCTGTGGGTATGCAGGTGGGCCCCGGTTTTTTCTCTTCATTCAAGAAAGGCGGTATAACATTGAATTTACTAGCCTGCGGAATAGTATTTCTCGGGGTTGCCACCACAATTATTATCCATTTCATAACCGGAATACCTATTTCTACCATGACAGGTATCATGTCTGGTGCAGTAACCAATACTCCCGGTTTGGGAGCCGCACAGCAAGCTTATAACGAACTATTTGGTTCGCACGATGAAACGATAGCATTGGGGTATGCAGTAGCCTATCCGCTGGGCGTTATAGGCATTATTCTTTCCATGCTGTGCATAAGGTATGTTTTTCGTGTTAACATGGAAAAAGAAAACAAAAAGATTGAAGAAGAGGAAAATCATCAGGTGCAAGGGGCTATCCCGGTATCGCTTGTGGTTAAGAATCCGGCTATATTCAATAAAACCATTGCACAGGTATCGGCATTGTTAGAAGGATTAGAATTTGTTATTTCCCGTATCCATTATAAAGAGATTAATAAGATTGAAATAGCAGATGCAAACTCTGTTCTCCACGAAAACGATAGGATATTTGTAATCACTACCGATCATAATTCGGAAGTTATTAAAACGTTTATCGGTGAAGAAATAGAGATGGATCGCAAACAATGGATTCCTACTGATAGCCAATTAATAAGCAGAAGGATAGTGGTAACTAAATCCGAATTTAATGGCAAGAGACTGGGGGATTTACAACTTCGCCGTTTGCATGGAACTAACGTTACGCGTCTAAACCGTTCGGGTGTAGATTTGGTAGCAAACCGTAGCCTTCCGCTTCAACTTGGTGATAAGTTGACTGTAGTAGGCAGCGAGGTTGCAGTTAAAAAAGTATCGGAACTATTAGGAAATTCGGAAAAGCGTTTAAACGAGCCTAACCTTGTAACTATCTTTTTAGGAATTGCATTGGGAGTTATTCTGGGCAGCATACCTTTTGTTTTTCCCGGAATTCCACAGCCGGTTAAATTAGGTTTGGCCGGTGGCCCTTTGATTGTTGCTATTTTAATAAGCCGATTCGGATATCGTTATAAACTTATCACTTATACCACATTGAGCGCTAATTTAATGTTACGCGAGGTAGGAATAGCTCTTTTCCTTGCTTGTGTGGGATTAAGTGCGGGAGAAGGGTTCGTTGATACGATCGTAAACAAGGGCGGATACACCTGGGTAGGTTATGGTTTCCTTATAACAATCATTCCGCTGCTTATTATCGGCTTTATCGGGCGTTATTTCTTCAAACTTAATTACTTTACTTTAATGGGATTGATCGCGGGAAGCACTACAGATCCACCGGCTTTAGCTTATTCTAATGCTACAGCAGGCAATGATGCTCCGGCGGTAGGCTATGCAACTGTATATCCGCTCACCATGTTTTTACGGGTGCTTTCGGCACAGTTGCTGATTCTTGTATTTTATGCATGAAAAGGGGGAAGGGAATAAAGTAGATAGAGTTGATAAAGTAGATAAAGGTGATAAAGAGATGCCGCATGGAACTCTTTATCACCTTTATCTACTTTATCTACTCTATCACCTTTATTCCTCCCCTACTGCCTTCCAAACCAAAGCGCTACATGCAGCACCAACAAATGGAGCTACAATAAACAGCCACAGTTGAGAAAGAGCCGTTCCACCCTCGAAGAGCGCCGGTCCGATACTACGTGCCGGATTTACAGAAGTTCCTGTGATAGGAATACATACGATATGGATAAGTACAAGTGATAAACCGATTGCCAATCCTCCAAATCCCGGAGTTCCTTTCTTAGAATCGGTTACGCCCAATACAACCAGAACGAAAATGAATGTAAAGATAGCTTCTGCCAAAAATGCAGTAACAGTAGTGGTTGAATCGGAATATCCGTTAGCACCGGTAAATGTTCCATTAGGATCAACCGCATATCCTTGAACAAGAGCATACAGAATAGTAGACCCTATAATAGCACCTATCACCTGAAATAACATATACATTCCGGCATCCTTTCCTGATATACGACCCGTAAGCAGGCACCCTAATGTAATTGCCGGGTTGATATGACATCCCGACACGCCGCCAATAGCATACGCCATAGCTACAACGGATAAACCGAAACCAAATGCAACGGTTAACACTTGAGCTGTTGTACCAACTCCACCATTAAACACGGCGCTACCGCACCCTAACAAGACCAGAACCATGGTTCCAATCATTTCAGCAATGTACTTCTTCATGTTTTAGTTTTTAAATTATGTGTTCAACTAGTCCAAATTCACGGCAAATATAAACTTATTTTATTAAAACAATGTTTATTTCAAGGGTTGTTTTCTATTTTGTACTACGAAACATCTAATTTTAATTACTTTTGCAGGTAACATAAACCCAATCAATCATTTATGAGAAAACGTTTTTCTAAAATTTATACTCTCGGCAGTACATTTATTGTAATAACTTTACTTTTGTCGTGCACACAAACAGTCCTTCCCCCACAGCCCTACGGAGCACTACCCACAAAGCATCAAATGGAATGGCAAAAAATGGAGTATTACATGTTTATACATTTTGGCCCAAATACCTTTACAGATGTGGAGTGGGGAGATGGAAAAGAAAATCCAAAAGTTTTTAATCCAACTCAACTTGATTGCCGGCAATGGGCATCAATTGCTAAAAACGCCGGAATGAAAGGTATTATTATTACCGCCAAGCACCACGATGGCTTTTGCTTATGGCCCAGTAAATACAGTACACATACAGTAAGAGAGAGCCCCTGGAAAAATGGGAAAGGCGATCTTTTGAAGGAGTTATCGGATGCATGTAAAGAATTTAATCTGAAATTTGGAGTTTATCTTTCACCGTGGGACCAGAATCATCCCTCTTATGGAACTCAGGAATACAATGAGATATTTGCCAATACACTAACCGAAGTGCTAACCAATTACGGCTCTGTTTACGAGCAATGGTTTGATGGCGCCAATGGTGAAGGCCCCAATGGAAAAAAACAAGAATACGATTGGGATTTATTCCACGAAACAGTATATCGTCATCAACCTCATGCAATTATATTTAGTGACATAGGCCCCGGCGCACGCTGGATGGGTAATGAAAGAGGCATAGCAGGAGAAACGAACTGGTCTACCCTCAATGTTACAGGCTTTAGCCGCGGACATGGTGCTCCGCCAACAAAATCGCTGAATGAGGGTGATATGAATGGCGAAGCGTGGGTTCCTGCGGAAACAGATGTTTCTATTCGGCCGGGATGGTTTTACAGTCCACGTACAAACGATAAAGTAAAAACGTTGGAGCAGCTGCTGGATATTTATTATTCTTCTGTGGGTAGAAACTCTAATCTTCTTTTGAATGTTCCACCGGATCAGCGGGGACTGATTCATCCTAATGATTCTTTAAGATTAATGGAGTTTAAGAAAGCAATAGATAAAGAATTTTCAACTAATATCCTTCAAAAAGCTACTATAACGGCAAAGCATACAAGAGGCAATTCATCCGCCTACGGAGCCGGTAATTTACTGAATGATGACGATGATTCATATTGGGCTACAGATGATAACATCACGCAATCCTGTATTGAGATTACGTTGCCACAACCGGAATCATTCAACAGGTTTATGGTGCAGGAATATATTTTATTGGGACAACGGGTAGCGGCATTCTCGATTGAGGCATGGAATGCACAAACTTCTCAATGGAAATTAATAAAGGAAGCAACCACAATAGGATACAAACGCATTCTACGATTCCCAACGGTTAAAGCACAAAGAATAAAACTAACCATTAAAGAATCACTGGCATGCCCTGTGTTAAATAAAATCGCCATCTATAATGCACCGGAATCGGTGAATGTTAACAATAGCTCTTCAATAACATCATCGCCTACCGGTAAATTGATGCAAAATCCTCTTATCGTAGATCTTAAGCAGACTACAGATATTAAAGGGTTTTATTATACTCCTTCTACAAATAATCAGGCAAATCATATCTCCAAATATAATTTTTATATCAGTAATGATGGCAAAGAATGGGAATTGGTAAAGAACAATGCAGTGTTTAATAATATAAAAAACAATCCCATAAAGCAAGACATACTTCTTGATAAACCTATAA
>DAIMFE010000100.1:0-11227 GCA_036724805.1 Bacteroides sp. | reverse complement strand
TCCTGATTTAGGTTGACTGTCTTCCTGTCTTATCGCTTAGAATAGTTGACTCGTATTAACACACCGTTCTTTTTATGGTCTAGCTGTTTAGCCTTCGTGTAATTCTAGTCTATTATCTTCTAAATCGTTGCTAGGAAATCTTCGCGACAGGGAGAAAAGACATCAAGTATATCTCCTTTCTCTCTACAAACACAACCATGAATTACATTGGGCTCTATAAAGAAACCATCTCCGGCTTTTAACAGGTTTGTTTCTCCATCAATTGTTACCTCGAATTCGCCTGAAAGGATATAGGATGTTTGCGAATGCAGGTGCATGTGGGCTACGCCGATAGCATCTTTCTCAAACATTACTTTTACCATCATTATATCATCATCGTATCCAATGAACTGGCGGGTCATGCCTTCGCCGGCTGTATAAACTTTTGCTTTTTCTCCAAAGAAGAAGGGTACTGATTTACTCATAATTTATTCTGTATTAATTTCCTCCGCCGCCTTCACCGCCGCCTTCGCTGCCGCCTTCGCTGCCGCCTTTAACATCATCGTTTTGAATGCTACGGGCTGCTTTCTTAACCTGTGCTTTTAGTTCGCCAATGCGATAACTTACACTTATACCAAAACGACGGTGCGGGTATTCATTATTATTGGTCATATCAAAATCGGGGCCTGTTGTTGTTGATTTACTCTTTCTATATCCACTAAATACATTGTTTGCAAATGCAGTTAACGTTAAACGCTTATTCAGGAAAGCCTTGTTTATGTTAAATCCGTAATTTGTAAATCCATCTCTTTTACCTTGAAGAGTAGTTCTTGAAGTTGCCCCCATTAAATTAAGACTTACACGAATTTCGTGCGGAAGCGTATGTTGAATCCCGCCATACATAAATAAATCCCATCCATCGTTTTCTAATCCCTGCTTCTCACTTTTGTAAACATTATACCCGCCGTTTGCATTTATATAGATACGGGTTTTTGGAGAGGCATTCCAGTTTACATACGCACTCATTCCTGTATTGCGAGTCTTACCAATGTTCTCGAAAGTAGTATTCAAGATATTATTTTCTTTAAAAATATATTCTTCAATGCTATTATTTGTAAAAGAATGACGTAATGTTAAATTCAGATTAAATTTAGAAGTAAAACTGCTATATCCAATGTTGAAAGAATGGCTTTTTTCTGTATCAAGATTCGGATTACCAAACCTTATATTGGTAGGATTACTAAGGTCGCGGTATGGATTTAAGAAATATATACTCGGACGCCAGATTCTCATATTATAACCTCCCCTGATATTTTTAGTCTGCCCTATTTTATATCCTATCGATGCTGAAGGAACAACATCATTGTATGATTTATCAAAATCATCTCCTAAACCGGATTTATATTCAACATCTAACATTGTACGCTCATATCTTACACCTACTTTACCGGATAAGTTTTTATACCGCAAAGAATATCCGCCATAAGCTGCAAAAATATTATTTAGATGCTTGTAATCAACACTACGATTATTATTTAAGATTTCCGAATTACCATTCACATCATAGTATTTTGTATCGCTGGTATTGTTACGATTTATATATTTAAAGCCGGTTTCAACAGTATGTAATTTTCCAATTGGCGTTACATAGTCGGCCTGTAATGTATGCTCGGTAGTATTAGTCTTACCATCCGAACGTTGATCCTGAATATATATTTTATCTTTCCATGCATCTTCGATATCCCTATCCTCATAATAAGTGTGCCCATCACTGCTTTGTGGTTGCGTATTTAGCCGATAAGAAAAAGTAAGCATCCGCCCCTTCAATTTAAACATTCTTTGATAATCAATATTTCCTCTTAGAGAAAGCCACGAATTATCTCCTCTTCCACGAGTAGTATAATAATAGTTATCAGGAAAATCGGTAAAACCGTTTCTCTTATAGTTGCCACCATTGCCATAAACACCAAACCCTAAACTGATTAAACGAAGGGTATCTACTTCATAACTGGCTTCAACATTTCCAAATTGGTAATTCCCCGAGTTTTTACTTGTACTCTCGGTTTTTTCGGTACCTGTAATTTCCCCCTTAAAAGTTTTTTCACCATTAGAATAGCTTTTGGGGCTATCATAATAATTCAATGCGTAATTTCCGGTAACAGTTAGTTTACCTTTTTGAACTGTTCCATAAGCATTTCCACCCGCGCCTGTATTGTTTACATTTGCACCTAAAGTAACAGTATACCCTTCAAATCCACCGCCAATAGTAACAATATTTAATATTCCACCTACTCCCTCCGCATCATACTTTGCGCCCGGATTAGTTATAACCTCAATGTGTTTAATGGTATTTGCAGGCATGCTCTTTAATACTTCAGTAGGATTATTACTCATCATACTATTGGGTTTACCATTAACATGCACCTTAAAGCTACTGCTGCCATTTACCTGAATATTATCTTCACCATCTACTGTTACAAGTGGCACTTTACGTAACATTTCCAATACCGTGTTGGTTTTAGAGTCGGGGTCATCCTCAATATTGTATTCAATCTTATCGATATCTACTTTTACCAAGGGCTTTTGAGCCACAACCTCCACCTCTGCCAATTGATTTGCATCATCGCCGGTATACATAATTCCGAGATCCATTGTTTTATTTTCCGGTTTTAAGGTAAATTCCTTTACTACAGCCAACTTTCCAATAGAAGTAATGCTCATGACATAGTTCCCTGATCCGGTTATTTGTTCCTGAAATTTACCATTGGTATCGGTTACCGCCAGCTTAACCGATTTAGTCGGAGCTTCTTTCTTTACAATCCTAATGGTTGCATAGGGCTCGCCTTCCTGCGACAAAGAATCTAACAAAACCCCTTTAATAGTATAGGTTACCACCGGGGTAGTTTGGGCAAAAACCATATATGCTGTCGTAATCAACATCATACACAAAAACAATTTCTTCATTCTTAATTGTGGCTTTTAAGATTTATTTATTTTTATTAGACGGCTTATCATAGCATTTGTTACAGTTCACCGCAAAATAGGTACTTTTTACCCGAACTACGAAACTTGCGTAGTTAATAAAAACAAAATAAGTTCAATTTGTTCATGAGGATAACTTCTATAATGATACTAATTCCCCTCTTCGCCCTGTATAAAGTATCACGGAGAGAGAAGCCAATAAAAACGCCGGAGCAAAACAGATAAGTTTTGCTCCTAATAGTCCATAGCCATTTTGGGATAAAAGTTTTTTAGAAGAAAGGAATGAGAAGTAAAAAGTAAGGAGTGAGAAGTACTCCTTACTTCTAACTCCTTAGCTTAAAAGAGAGAACCCGATCAGCATAAATAGCCCCAGAACAATAAGGGATACGAATACGATCTGTATAACTTTGCGCGCTTGTTGTTCTTCTTTTTTGCTACGCTTGGTTTTTTTATTCTTGCTCATTGTGTTAATGGTATTATGTTAATGATTCAAAGAATATTTTTGCTGTAAAGCATACCAAAAATACAAAGAAATAACAAAGAATCAAACCTTTTGATCATTATTCGGTGTCTTCTCCGGCAAATTCCATTAAATAAGCTTTTACGAATTCATCGAGTTTGCCATCCATCACACCATTTACATCCGATGTTTGATAATTTGTTCGATGATCTTTCACCCGCCGGTCGTCAAAAACATAACTCCTGATCTGTGATCCCCATTCTATTTTCTTCTTTCCGGCTTCTATTTTGCGCTGTTGCGCCAAGCGTTTCTGTAACTCAATATCATATAATTGAGAGCGAAGCAAGCGCATTGCATTTTCACGGTTATCTAGCTGAGAACGGGTTTCGGTATTTTCAATAAGGATCTCCCTTTCTTCTCCGGTATCAGGATCTTTGTATTTATAACGAAGACGAACTCCGGTTTCCACCTTATTTACATTCTGTCCACCGGCTCCACCCGAACGGAATAAATCCCAAGTGATTGCAGCAGGATTTACTTGTACTTCAATCGTATCATCTACTAAAGGAGAAACAAACACAGATGCGAACGATGTCATTCGTTTACCTTGGGCATTGAATGGAGACACACGCACTAAACGGTGAACGCCGTTTTCTCCTTTCAGATAGCCGTAAGCATAATCGCCTTCTACCTGAATGGTACAGGTTTTTATTCCGGCTTCGTCTCCTTCCTGTAAATTGGAAATGGTTCCTTTATAACCATGGTCTTCTATCCAGCGTAAATACATGCGCATAAGCATGGATGCCCAATCTTGACTTTCGGTACCGCCTGCTCCGGAGTTAATCTTTAACACGCAGCCCATCTGGTCGGCTTCTTCACGAAGCATATTCTTTAGCTCCAGATTTTCTACCGCTTTCAACGCCGTGCTATAGGCTTTATCAACTTCCTGTTCGGTTACCAGCTCGTCTTTATAGAACTCGAATGAGAGTTCTAATTCTCCTGCCAGTGTTTCAACTTCGTTGTATCCTTCAATCCATTTCTGCAGTCCTTTAACCAGTTTCATCTGAGCCTCTGCCCTTTTCTGGTCATCCCAAAAACCGGGAGCCTGCGTTCTTAGTTGTTCTTCTTCGACTTGAATTTTCTTCCCGTCAACGTCAAAGATACCTCCTCAGCGCTTCGGTGCGCTCTTTCACGTCTTTAAGTTGTTCTAAAGTAATCATTTATTTTCAGTTTTAATGAGGTGCAAAATTAGTAAAACCTTTCCGATTTTGTTACCCATGTCCGAAATAACTTTTATATTTGTCCGGATTAACTATTTTATCAAACCTTTGATAACCATGAAAACAAATACAAAAAGACTCTTAGCACTCGATGTTCTGCGAGGCATCACCATAGCAGGAATGATTTTAGTAAACAACCCCGGTAGCTGGCAATATGTATATGCTCCTTTGCGCCATGCCAAATGGAACGGGCTTACTCCTACCGATTTGGTGTTCCCTTTTTTTATGTTTATAATGGGAATATCTACTTATATCTCTTTAAAGAAGTTTGACTTTAAGTTTACAAAAGAATCGGGAATCAAAATAGTGAGGCGAACCGTTGCAATATTTGCATTAGGATTGGCTCTATCCTGGATTGGTTTAATATTCCGCGCGTGGAACGCTCTTTCCGGTGAAGAACTCTCTGTATTTGAAAAACTATGGCAAAGTTTATGGACATTCGGCAACCTGCGTATTATGGGTGTTCTTGGCCGATTGGGTATCTGTTACGGAATAGTTTCATTGATTGCCTGCACGCTGAAACATCGCTACATTCCTTCTATAATTTCCGTCATGTTGGGGGTTTATCTGGTGATACTTTACGCCGGAAATGGATTTGCTTATGATCACACAAATGTTCTTTCTATAGTAGATCGCGCAGTATTAGGCCTCAACCATATGTACAATGATAATGGAATAGAACCCGAAGGCATTTTAAGCACCATACCCGCCATTGCACATGTATTAATTGGTTTCTGGTGCGGCAAATTGATTATGAATTTAGAAAACATTCACGAAAAGATTGAGCGTTTATTCCTTATCGGCACCATGCTAACCTTAGCGGGATTTCTGTTTAGTTATGCTTGCCCTATCAATAAAAAGATATGGTCTCCATCGTTTGTGCTAGTTACATGTGGTATGGCTTCATTGATGCAAGCGTTACTTTTATGGTTTATTGATGTGAAAGGTAAAAAGAAGTGGAGCAAACCACTTGAGGTATTTGGCGCTAATCCTCTCTTTATATATGTTTTGGCAGGAATACTGGCAACTGTTTTTGCTTCTACAATACAAGGGTATGTATACAAAGAAATGCTTCAACCGGTGTTTGGAGATTATTTTGCATCCTTTATTTATGCATTGTTATTCGTTAGCATTCATTGGGCAGTGGGATACTCCCTGTATAAAAAGAAAATTTACATTAAAATTTAAACGTTAGAAAGAGAACAAAATCTTTGCCATAAATTCTCGTGGACGTAGTGAGTAGTGGATAAATGTTTCAGTAAAATCATTGAGATAAGTCCGCTCGAAAGAGTTGTTATTGAAAATATTATTTCCTATTAATTGAATCTCTGTTTTCTTATAAACATACGACACTGAAATATCTGCAAAATAGGTTAGCTGGCGGCTATAACCTTTATTATGCGATACGGAATTATTCCATTTTATTCTCCAATGTGCATCTGGGAGAATGTTTATACCTACTTTATTGTTATAATGTATAACATTTTTCGAATCGTATCCCGGATAATCTAATGTAGAATAAATACTTAATAGTTGTGATTCTCCTTGTACATTTACATATTGATTAGGCTGAATTGAGAATTCAAAGGCAAGATTTATAGATTTCAGCACTGAATTAATCTTTTGACTTTCCAGTAATAGTTTATTTTCTTGCACATTATAATTTGCTGACATAGCGGTATAAAGTTTCCACCAAGAAAAAGTTTTAGACGATCTGGTTCCAATACTCCATTGAGTGTTATTATGTGGCTTATAAACAGTCTCGGCCCACGAAAGGATATCATTATTCCGGTATTCATACATTACATCATTCCACAAAATGTTATAGAATCCATGAAAACTGGTAAAAAACCCAGATAAAGGACTACTAAACCGGATACTTACGGCATTAGACAAAACATCTTGTATTCCCAAATCAGGAATATAAGCTGATGTGCTTCGATAAGAAGTAAATAGACAACCAGCATATAGGTGCATTATATCCGTATATAGGTGTGAATAATTCGACATGCCAGATACTGTCCAATAAGCATTTATATCATATTTGATATTTGTTGATGGAGATATCAAACAGCGCTGTTTATCAAGGGAAACCATTGCAGGAACTGCTACTTTCAATTTTGCAGTGTGTAATGATAAGGGAATGTGGAACTGTATATCCCACCTATAATTCTTATAATTAAATACAGGTTCAAAATATAGTTGCGTTTGACGAAAATTTAAATCATTTTGATAGTTATTTCCTGGTATAAAAGGCATATAGGTTTCATCAACCAATTCAAGTGCAGAATACATTTTTTGATTTAAATGAAGTATTCCAACATTATATTTAATATAAAAGCCTGCTATTTTATGCTGAAAATAAGAATATGTATGAGACTGAAAAGAACGAAGTCGGGCAATCTGTCGAAAAGAAAGATACGATTTATCTCCGTTTAATAGCTCCTGGTACAATCCGGGTGACACTGACATTTCCTGTGGCAGATCAAAATATGAATTATCTGAATATATTGAATAAGAATATTTTCTAAGTTTCCTGATTAATTCAAAGTTATTTTGGATATTTCTCCGTTCAGGCCGTATATGCTGATTTAATACTTCTTTGTTTATTTGTATATCATACCACTTTTTATCTAATCCTATTTCACCACTTAATGCATTCCGTATATATATTGAAGTATCATTAAGCTGAAATGTTAGTCCCCCCTGAAGTTTATTGTGTTGAGTTTCCGACCGTTCTTCTTCATTTATTGTGATTATATTATCCGGATAAAAATAAGAAGTTGCATTATAACTGCTAAACTTCATTTCATCATGTAATGCGCTAATCTGTAATCGTAAATCAATTGGTTTCGAAGGCTTATACAAATGGTTTATGGTAGCCAGATGTGTATCATTAAATAAGTATCTGGATTGGTCGATATCAATTGTTGTTTTTTGAGGAGAAGAAAAGAAATCGGATTCTTCATGTTTATTCTTTGTTTTAAAAAGATTTACAGGTATTAACGGATTAATTTCCTGCTTAATATCTTTTCCCGTATTATTGTTTTTATACATAGAAAGGTTCTGCATTTTCTGATCGAATATCATTCCCAAAATCCGATTATCCCAACGCAAATCTTTATCTTGCTCATTCCAGCCCAGGCCGAGATTAACAGAACCAATCAACCTCAACCTGGCATCTTCGGTGAGTATCAGGTTAAGAGCTGCATTTTCACTAAAGGTATTTCCCCGTAAAGCAGCAACAGGCTGATGTGATTGCAATACCTGAACCTCCTTTACCATATTGGGAGACATATTACGACTAGCCAGTGTATATTTCCCATCAAGAAGGTCCATTCCCTCAATATAAAACTTATTGATCAACTTATCCTGAAATTTAATAGCTCCGCTTTCGGTTACTTCAATTCCCGGCATCTTTTTAAGTACATCTTCAATACTACGATCCTGAGGCATTCTAAATCCACTAATCGAATACGATAATGTATCGTGATTCTGTTTAATGCGATTACTAGTTATTTTCACTTCACGTATCTGTATCGGAGTATTCTCAAGAGAAACAATTGTACTATTCCTGAACTGTTTAACAAGAAGAATCTTAGTTTTATATCCCATTGAAGTAAAAGAAATATATACCGCTTCCTTATTTTCCGGAGATACAACTTTAAAATTTCCTTTTTCGTTTGTATATGTATAACCAATCATCATACTGTCGGATCTCAGGAGTCCAACAGAAATTGCTTCCAAAGGCTCTTTTGTGATATTATCTACTACACTTCCTTCATAAACAAGCTGTGCAAACAATCCATGACTTATGAGGAGGCATGTTAATAGTAAAAAAGCTTTTGTCATTGTTCAATACAATTGTATGCCCGTCGTTTTGGTGTTTCCGGTTTACCATCATCACCAAGAGGAACAGGAGCAAATTTCCCTCTTTTCTTTGCAAAAGTAAACCCGTCTTCGGCAAGTTCTGTTTCTTCAGTAATAAATTTTTCTTTCGATAGTTTTATATAATTTTTTTTAGGAACCCTAATTGTTGGAGTTTTTATATTCTTTATTTCCATGCACTTAAAAGCATATTCATTGGTACTATCATTCGCCTCAAGGATAAGTCCCGGAAGTCCCCACAGTTTCCATGGTCCATCTGATACAGGAATATCCATAGTAAACCATGCAGTCCATTTTCTCCCTAAAAAAATTGCCTCAGCTTTCTGGCATTTATAACCGGCAATTTCTTTTTTCTCTATTTGAATTTTCCATTCAGGTCTTGCCATTTTTTCGGTATATTGATAATAATCCGTTATGAGTTGATCGGTATAAAGTAATTCACCTTTGGAAGGATAATTTTTATATATGGTGAAATATTGTATACTACGGGGATAATCCAAACGTTCGCGAGCAGTATATATTTCCTCTAATGAAGCTCCTTTTGCAGATAAACTATCTACAATTTGTTGCCTTCCTCGATTCCATAAACTATAATATTCGGAAGATTGATTCCCGATCTCGAGTATCATTTCATCCGATTCTATTTTATCACTATCTGCATACCGTTTATAATTTTCCATATAGGAACATCGCAAACCGGTTTGAGCACAGATTCCTAAAGAATAAGAAAAAACAGTTAAACTTAATATAATAGCAAAAACAGTTTTCATAAGATACATTTTTTTTCTTACTGAAATATTCAATAAGAATTTGCAAAGTAAATCTTTTACAACTCAAAAAAACAAAATAAGATTCACAAAAAGCTGCAATTTATTCACAAATTATCAGTCAACCATTATTTATTTTTATTTTGAAACAGATAAATAAAAATGATTAAATTTGCAGATACAAACAAATCCGGATTAAATGATACTTATAGCCGACAGCGGCTCAACTAAAACCAAATGGGTAGTAATCGATGGAAAGGAGATAATTCATTCCTTTGAAACAAGAGGATTGAATCCTTACTTTCAAACAATTGAAGAAACGGAGCAACGAATTAAAATTGAAATACTTCCCCATCTGCAAAACATTAAAATTAATGCTTTGCATTTTTACGGTGCCGGCTGTACTCCTGAAAAGAAAGATACGGTTAAGCAACTATTCTCTAACCATTTCACTGCTACTCAAACCATTATTATAGAAAGTGATATGGTGGGTGCTGCCCGCGGTCTTTGTGGAAACGAGGCAGGTATTGTCTGCATTCTGGGAACGGGTTCCAATTCATGCTTCTATAATGGAAAAGATATCATAAAAAACATTTCACCCCTTGGGTATATTCTAGGAGATGAAGGAAGTGGCGCCGTACTGGGCCGCACATTGGTTGGTGATTTATTGAAAAACCAGCTACCAAAAGGATTAAAAGAAAAGTTCCTCAACAGATATTCCTTAACTCCTGCTGATATCATTGAAAGCATTTACCGTAAACCATTTGCCAACCGCTTTCTTGCCGGGTTATCTCCTTTTTTACTGGAGAATATAGAAATACCTGAAATCAGGGAACTGGTTCTGGGAAGTTTCGTTTCATTCATTGAACGGAATGTAAAGCAGTATGATTATCATAACCATCCTGTGTGCTTTGTCGGTTCGATAGCTTATTATTATAAATCGATATTGATTGAAGCGGCTCACCTTAGTGGCATTACAGTTAAATCAATCGAGAAAGATCCTGTGAATGGACTTATTCAATATCATTCTTTAGTAAACTCATTAACATGAAATTTATCAAAATAACAGAACAATCATCTCTCTATACTGATCTTGAAAAGAAATCCGTTCACGAAATACTGACTGATATCAATAATGAAGACCAAAAAGTAGCTTTAGCCGTTCAGAAAGTTATCCCTGAAATAGAAAAGCTGGTAACGGAAATAGTTTCCCGAATGAGGAAAGGTGGTCGCCTGTTTTATCTGGGCGCAGGTACCAGTGGCCGTCTTGGTGTTTTGGACGCTTCCGAAGTACCTCCTACCTTTGGCATGCCGCAGGGACGGGTTATTGGTTTGATTGCCGGAGGTGATAGTGCGCTCCGTGTATCCAGCGAATTTGCGGAAGATAATACCCGGCGGGCTTGGGAAGAACTTGAAAAACTTTCCATTGGCTCACTTGATACCATCGTTGGCATAGCGGCATCCGGCACTACTCCCTATGTGTTGGGTGCCATTGATAAAGCAAAAAAGCACGGCATACTTACTGCCGGTATTACTTCTAACCCCGGTTCTCCTTTAGCAATTCATCCTGATATTGGCATTGCCGTTGTTGTTGGCCCCGAATATGTAACCGGAAGTTCGCGGATGAAATCGGGAACCGCGCAGAAAATGATTCTCAATATGATTACTACCGGCGCAATGATTAAACTTGGTAGGGTTAAAGGAAACCGCATGGTGAACATGCAGCTTACCAATGAAAAATTAATCGACCGGGGTACACGGATGATAATTGATGTACTGCAACTTGATTACGAAACGGCGAAGGCTTTGCTATTAAATCATGGTTCGGTAAAGAAGGCGATTGAGGAATATAAAAAATAGGATTCTTCCAT
>DAIMFE010000099.1:7442-11260 GCA_036724805.1 Bacteroides sp. | reverse complement strand
CCCCTACACCATGCGGCATTGAATGCGTTTTGATGTTAAACCATTGCGCTTTAATAGAACTATTCTTTCAAGAAATAGGACGTATTGAAGCTTATACGAAGCGAATAGAGAGCGCAACAGAACGAAAGGCGCAAATGGATGAAAAAAGTATCAGTTGTTAGAAATGTAATCACAGTAACGTTTCGATAACACTTAACGCATTATCTATACATAAGGCAAGGAATAGAATAATTAGAAATGTATTATGTTCCTTGTATAAGGAAATATATTGCTTGTCATATTTATTTTTCTCTTTTTCAAAGGAAATTCTTGCAATAATATTCCAAATTAGTCCCACAGAGAAAATCGCAAGGTAAATATATTCTTTCAATCTTTTATAGATATTATTCAGTTATACACATTGCCATTTCAACTGCAAACAGTCCCCATCCAACATAAGGTACAGCTTTCTTTAAAACGGCTTTTCCAACTTGTTTAGCTACAGTTTTAACACTTTGCTCACCTACTCCTTTGAGGCCAAGAGATTGAAGTAAGCATCCACCGACAGTTGTTCTTGTTTGTGCTTTTGTGCTTAAATTGTATTCTGCAATGCCTATGCCAATAACTGCAATTCTTGGGTCGTTTTTGTCTTCGCAAAAATCAGCATAAGAGATATTATTTTCATTAAGAAACTTGATGCTGTTTTCTATTAATTCTGGAACCATAGCTTCTTCATCCTCGACACTTCGAGTTGGTGAAGATGAAACGATTGATTTTAGACTGGTGATAAATTCTTCTGTGCCAATACATAGTTCTTTGTCATTTATAGGCATGTTTTCTATTTCATCATTTGATGAACAAGCAGAAAAATTAAGCATTAATAAAGCGCTTAGACAGGTAATAATTAAGGCTTTCATAATAAAATGTTTTAGAATTATGCATATTGCAAATGTATAGTCATTTGGTAATAAAAACAATGTATTAGCTGTTTTTAACTAAAATTTCTTTCATTTTTCTTTTGATAGCCCCGATAAGATATCCTTTAGGATTTTCTGCCAATCGTGCGCCTTTCTTCAATTCTCCCAAGAACTCTATAAAATCGGGGATGCGGTTTTGCCCTTCAATAAGGGTTTTCGTGTTCTTGTTGATTTCATCAGACTTGAAGTCAAAAGAAAATTTGAGCGTTTGGGAGAAATGTCACGTGCATTTTATTTGTTTTTAGCCGCGGATAACGCGGATTGCACGGATTAAAAAAATGTTAAACCATTGCGCTTTGATGTAAAACCACTGCGCATTCAACACTTTTTAACGGCGCATTATTGTTGTAAGCTATTTGGTAAATCGCTTAATGCCAGCAAGATAATAATCTCCTAAAATTAACGCTCGTTGAGTTTCGTTGCAACAACATAACATATAAGAAAATATAATATCAAAAGAAGAAAAAGAAAAGAAGAAGGATGGTTATCCTGATGCATATTTTGAGTTGATTGCATCAATCTTCTATATTTTTTGCGTAAATTTGCAGCTTGATAAAC
Source organism: Bacteroides sp. (assembly GCA_036724805.1). Lineage (GTDB taxonomy): Bacteria > Bacteroidota > Bacteroidia > Bacteroidales > Bacteroidaceae > Bacteroides. The sequence continues at coordinate 9,746 of DAIMFE010000099.1, read as the reverse complement.
AAGGCATAATATGAATATTGAAAATAAGCTGGAACTTGCTGTATATAACGGAATTAAAGAATTATACGGGCAAGAAGCAGCCACCGAACAAATACAATTACAGAAAACAAAAAAGGAATTCGAAGGGCATTTAACACTGGTTGTATTCCCTTTTCTGAAAATATCGCGAAAAGGCCCCGAGCAAACCGCACAGGAAATAGGCGAATACCTGAAAGCAAATGAACCGACTGTTGAATCATTCAACGTAATAAAGGGTTTTTTAAATCTTAGTGTATCTTCGGGTACATGGATTGAATTACTGAATACCATTCATACAAACGATAGTTACGGCATAGTAAATGCCACCGATGCATCTCCGCTGGTAATGATTGAATATTCCTCACCCAATACAAACAAACCTCTTCACCTGGGGCATGTACGCAATAATCTTTTAGGAAACGCTTTGGCTAACATTATGATGGCCAACGGCAATAAAGTGGTGAAAACCAATATTGTGAACGACCGCGGTATCCATATATGCAAATCAATGCTTGCCTGGCAGAAATACGGAAAGAACGAAACACCGGAATCGTCCGGTAAAAAAGGGGATCATCTGGTAGGTGATTATTATGTTGTTTTCGATAAACGCTATAAAGCCGAAGTGGCAGAGTTTATGGCCAGAGGTATGAGCAAGGAAGAGGCCGAAGCCGCATCGCCTATGATGAATGAAGCCCGCCAAATGTTGGTGAAATGGGAAGCAGGAGATCCGGAAGTGCGCGCGCTATGGTCGGCCATGAATGGCTGGGTGTATGAAGGTTTCGATGAAACATACAAGAAACTGGGGGTTAGCTTCGATAAAATATATTACGAATCGGAAACGTACCTTGAAGGTAAAGATAAGGTTTTGGAAGGACTGGATAAGGGTGTATTCTATAAAAAAGAAGATGGCTCCGTATGGGCCGACCTTACGAATGAGGGGCTTGATCATAAATTACTGCTCCGTTCGGATGGTACTTCGGTATATATGACTCAGGATATTGGCACCGCCAAACTAAGATACGATGATTATCCTATCAATAAAATGATTTATGTGGTGGGTAATGAGCAAAACTACCATTTTCAGGTATTATCTATCCTGCTGGATAAACTTGGCTTTACATGGGGAAAGGGGCTTGTTCACTTCTCTTACGGCATGGTTGAGCTGCCCGAGGGCAAAATGAAATCTCGCGAAGGAACCGTTGTAGATGCCGATGATCTTATTCAGGACATGGTGGATACTGCCAAAGAAACCTCGCAGGAGCTGGGTAAGCTGGACGGCTGCACCGAAGAAGAGGCCAATAACATAGCCCGTATAGTGGGTATGGGCGCGCTGAAATACTTTATCCTGAAAGTAGATGCCCGAAAAAACATGACCTTCAACCCGAAGGAGTCTATTGATTTTAACGGCAATACCGGCCCGTTTATTCAGTATACGTACGCGCGCATTCAATCTGTATTGCGGAAGGCTGCCGAGGCCGGAATAGAGATTCCCGCAATATTACCAACAGATATTTCTTTGAATGAAAAAGAAATGGGGCTTATTCAACTAACTGCCGACTTTGCCGAGGTAGTGAAACAGGCAGGAAACGATTACAGCCCTTCTATCATAGCTAATTACATCTATGATTTGGTGAAGGAGTTTAATCAATTCTACCATGATTACAGCATCCTCAAAGAAGAGAACGAAAAGTTAAAACTACTCCGTATGGCTTTATCTGCCAATATCGGAAAGGTGGTTCGCTTGGGTATGGGACTGCTGGGGATTGAGGTTCCGGATAGAATGTAGACAGCAGGATGAAAATGACTACAATCCAAAGACTATGTAATAAACGCCATCAAAATAAAAATGAAAGAATTTTAAAGTCGCATATTTTGTATTGTTAAAGAAGAAAGATCAAGATGATAATGCGTTAATTTTTCGTATATTTATAGACATTAACTTTAAAAAGAAGGAGGTCTTTATGAAAAAGTTTGCATTTTTACTGGCTAGCTTAGCCCTTGTGACATTGAATTCTTGTACAAAAGATGAATTCATTGATGTAGATAATACTGTAGCTACAGTTCTATTGAATTGTGAAGAGCTTTCAGCTTTACATAGCACAGTCTTAGATTGTGCTGCAGAAATTTTAAAAGAGCAACATTTTGATTCCAATCAATCAATCAATTAACTAGCTCTCAAAGATATGTAGTAACACAAGATGCAGTGTTACTTGGGACACAAAGGTACATTTTGAAGAAGAAAGAACAAGTTTAATGAATGTGATAACTGTGACAAAAGATAGCTAT
>DAIMFE010000099.1:0-7342 GCA_036724805.1 Bacteroides sp. | reverse complement strand
TGAAGAAGAAAGAACAAGTTTAATGAATGTGATAACTGTGACAAAAGATAGCTATATTTATTGGACCAAAAATACAGCTATGACACGTCTAAGTAAAACAGCAAAAGGCATTATATACAGTGATGCCATAGGCGCAGTAAGAGGTATCTGGAAAGGTATTGGGAAATCTATAGGAAATCTCATTTTTGGTCCTGGAGGTGCTGTCCTAACAATTACAGGTTCAGTTGTTACAAATGCTGCTATAGCTTCAGTAGACGCAGCAATAGTAGAAGGTCTTTTACGAATTTAACATCATGCCATGAGTAATAACTATTCTCTCAATTTAGGATTTACCGGAATCTTATTTTTAGCTCTTATTTCTATACTCATAATTTTTTTACTAGCAAATAGAACTATTAAAGACTATCTAAATAAAAGCATGCTAATAGACGCATTTGTTGGATCGATATTATTACTTTCTTTTTGGTTCATAGGCAATGAATTTATTGCATGGTGGATATCCGCTATTATATCCTTAGTTCTAACATACTTAATAGAAAAATTCATATAAAGAATGCCGCATGGTGTAGGGGCGGACACAAGGCTCGCCCCTACACCAGGGCATTCTTACCCATGTAGTTTAATAACTTTTGTTTCAAATAACCCAAAATGTCTATTTTGGAATAATTTATTCGAATTCACATTCTGTAGATGTGGTACCCCTTCTTTCCAGCCATGCATCCAACTGTTCTTTCTTGATAGACATACTGCTTTCCACAACTTTTGAAGGAATACCGCCCGATAAGATGCCAAATGATTGCCCCACCGTTACTATATCCGGTATTTCAACATCGGCTTTCAATGCATAAGTAATAGAAAGTGTTGCTGTAAATGGAGTTTTAACAGTAATGCTTTTTTCCCATGGCAGTGCTTGGCTGTCGAGTGTTACGTTTTTTCCGTTCTCATCTTTGTAGCCGATGTTTACATTAAAGATGGGAGATAAACCCGGATCATCTACCACATACTTAACTGTGATAGTGCTTTCTTTTCCATCATCACCACCACCATTGTTGTTGTTGTCGTCATCATCATCAGAACATGCTGAAAAGCTAAAGGCTGCGACAAAAGCCAGAGCAATAAATAATAATTTACTTTTCATTTAGTTAATTGTAATTGGTTAAAGTTGAAGCAAAGGTATAGGCACAAGTTTTTCCAACAAAGAGAAATAACTTCTTACTTTGTCCGTAGCTATTTACCATTTTGTCCGTTTAGTTAAAAGGTATAATAATTAGACAGAAAATAAGTGCTACAAACCATTATTGATGTTTCGGAACTCTACGGGTGTCATTCCATATTTCTCTTTAAAGAGACGATAAAAGGTAGAAATGTTTGGGATTGCACACTTATCGGCAACTTCACTGATGATTATTTCGGGATTTTCTTTCAATAGTTTCACCGCAAGATTTAGCCGGAGGTTATTAATATAACCGGTAATATTTGTTTGATTTTGCTGTTTAAGTATTTGCCCGAACCGGTTTTTATCTACCCCAATAAGTCTCATTAAATCTTCGCGGTTAAGATTACGATCCAGGTACAGCTTTTGGGTGATTATTATATCATCTAATTTGTTAAACAACGCTCTGTTAGCGTCTTCCGTGGTATCCGGTTCATGCACTTTCAAAGGGTTCTTTTTCTCCCGTATCTCTTCTTTATGTTTCATTAATTGGTTGATGGTATTTACCATAATCAGGTTTTTCTTTTTTATGATGCGAACATGCTGTGTAGTACGCCATAATAAGGTGGTTAATAATGCAATGATCAATACCGATAACAATAGAAAGGTTAAGGCAATAATCGGATTCATGGTTAAAATTGTTTTACTAAGAGTACTTATTACAAAAATAGGATATAAATTATATACAAGGTAATATACTCTTATATTTCTTGAATAAAATTGGATTTCGAATAAAGATTTCATTAAATTTGCACCCATTCAATATTAAATCATCACTATTTCACCTTTTTAAGACAAAAACAATATGGATGCGAGTAAAATTGTAGGCGAGAAAATTAGGGGTCTTCGCGAGAGCAAATCTATTACCATTGAGGAACTGGCAAAACGCTCGGAGTTAGCTGTAGAACAAATACAACGTATCGAAAACAACATAGACATTCCTTCGTTGGCACCACTAATCAAGATAGCCCGCGTTTTGGGTGTGCGACTAGGTACTTTCCTTGACGATAATGACGAGTCGGGCCCGGCGGTATGCAGAAAGAAAGAGGCATCGGATACGATTAGCTTCTCGAATAACGCAACCCAATCACGCAAACATATGACGTACCATTCACTGGCCAAATCAAAAGCCGATCGTCATATGGAACCTTTCATTATCGAAGTTTCGGCAACCGCTGACAGTAATTTCGTTCTTTCATCTCATGAAGGCGAAGAGTTTATTATGGTGATAGAAGGCACCATGGAGATAAGCTATGGAAAAAGCAAATATATCCTTGAAGAAGGAGATAGTATTTATTACGATTCTATAGTTCCTCACCATGTACATGCGTTTGAAGGAAAGGCGGCAAAAATATTGGCGGTAGTTTACACTCCCGTATAAATTTTCAATTCTCAATTCTCAATTCTCAATTTAATGAACTTATACGATAGAACTCTCGGCCAGTGGTTGGAGCACTGGGCCGAAGTTATCCCCAATAAAGAAGCGATTGTTTACTCCGACCGTAATCTGCGATTCACCTGGAAAGAGCTTGATCACCGTGTAAATGATATGGCAAAAGGCCTGATGTCGATTGGTGTTACAAGCGGTGTTCATGTGGGGATATGGGCTGCTAATGTGCCCGATTGGCTCACCTTGTTATATGCCTGCGCTAAAATAGGCGCAGTATATGTTACGGTAAACACCAATTACAAGCAAACCGAACTGGAGTATCTTTGTCGGAACTCGGATATGCACACCCTATGCATTGTTGACAGCGAAAAAGACAGCGATTTTGTACAAATGACCTATAATATGTTGCCCGAGCTTAGAAACTGTGAGCGCGGACACTTAAAAAGCGAACGTTTTCCACACATGAAGAACGTTGTGTATGTGGGTCAAGAGAAACATCGCGGAATGTACAATACTGCCGAACTACTGTTGGTGGGCAGCAATACGGGCAACAGTCAATTTGAAGAGCTGAAAAGCAAAGTAGATTGTCATGATGTGGTAAATATGCAATACACTTCGGGCACAACAGGATTTCCTAAAGGCGTTATGCTTTCCCATCACAATATTGCTAACAACGGTTTCCTTACCGGCGAACACATGAAGGTAACCAGTGATGATAAACTTTGTTGCTGTGTTCCGTTGTTCCATTGTTTCGGAGTGGTACTGGCTACTATGTGTACACTTACACATGGAGCCACCCAGGTAATGGTAGAGCGGTTTGATCCGTTGATAGTGCTTGCATCTATTCACAAAGAGCGTTGCACCATGCTATATGGTGTACCCACCATGTTCATTGCCGAACTGAATCATCCCATGTTCGATATGTTTGATGTATCCAGCTTGCGCACAGGTATTATGGCGGGTTCTCTGTGTCCTGTAGAATTAATGAAACAGGTTCAGGAAAAGATGTTTATGCGTGTTACCAGCGTGTACGGACTAACGGAAACTTCACCCGGCATGACCCAAACCCGCATAGACGATTCTTTTGAAGTGCGTTGCACCACTGTGGGCAGTGATTTTGAGTTTACCGAAGTTAAGATTTTGAATCCGGAAACAGGAGAAGAATGTGCTGTTGGTGTTCAGGGAGAAATGTGTTGCAAGGGTTATAATGTGATGAAAGGCTATTACAATAACCCCGAAGCTACTGCCGAAGTGCTTGACAAAAACGGTTTCCTGCATTCGGGGGATCTGGGCATAAAAGATGAAGATGGTAATTACCGTATTACCGGACGCATTAAAGATATGATTATTCGTGGTGGTGAGAACATTTATCCCCGCGAAATTGAAGAGTTCCTGTACAAACTGGAAGGGGTAAAAGATGTTCAGGTAGCGGGTATTCCATCTCCAAAATATGGCGAGGCTGTGGGGGCATTTATCATTTTAAAAGAAGGTGCCCAACTGGAAGAATCGGATGTACGGGATTTCTGTCGCAATCAGATATCCCGGTATAAAATACCAAAGTATATTTTCTTTGTTGATGAGTTTCCTATGACCGGAAGCGGAAAGATTCAGAAGTTCAGACTGAAAGAGCTGGGTGTAGAGTTGTGCAAGGAAAAAGGGATTGAGATAGTTTAAAGTTTACATAGGCTACGCTACAAGCCCTAATCCACATGGCATCCGCCCTTGGAGCCCTAATTTGCATGCTATCCTCCTTTGGAGGAGGTGCCCGAAGGGCGGAGGAGGACTTATAGGCTACGCTATAAGTTCCTTAGTGATAATATCAGGCTGCTTCTTTTTCTTCTTCCGGTTTAGACGGAGTAAGTATAGTGGTATATCTATCAGAATCGCTTAACACCTTCAAGGCCTCTTTCAAATCAAGGTCGTTCTTTAGCTGTTGTTCGATTCCGCCCCGCTGAAAATAATACCTTTTAATAATTTCATTGTTGATAAGATCTTTGATATCATCAGCAAAATGATCCAGATCCCGATCCAGATTATGGTTCAGCTTATTCTCCAATGCGGTAAACTCCGCAGAAGCATCATCAAGGTAACCTTCAAACTCGGCAGTTTCTTTTAAAGTTTTCAGTAGTTTACTACTTTGCTGATCGTATTTAAAATCGGATTTCTTTACCAGTTCCTTGAATGCCTGATAATCCGCATCGGTTATTCCAAAAGCATCTGCCGAAGCAACTGTTGGATGTTTCAATGCATAATCCGTAGCATAATCGAATATCAGGTTATCGTTCAATAAATAGAATAATATATTGGGAATTCTTTCCGGCTTCATAACAATATCGGGATTAATACCCCCTCCATCGCGAACGATACGCCCGGCAGCTGTATGATATACAGTTGTCAAACTATCGGGTATACGCCCTACGCTACCATCTTCATTACGATTCTTATAGTCTATTGCCTGCACGCAACGGCCGCTGGGAATATAATATTTAGAAGTGGTTATTTTTAAAGCGCCCCCGTAAGGTAACGGCCGCGTGGTTTGCACCAAACCTTTTCCAAATGTACGGGTTCCAATGATAACAGCGCGATCCAGGTCCTGTAACGCACCGGCCAAAATTTCCGAAGAAGAGGCTGTACCGCTATTAACCAATACAACCAAAGGCAATTCGGTATCTAAAGGTTCACGACGGGTTTTATAGGTGTTTTCGGTTTGCTTAATACGACCCTTTGTTGTTACGATGGTTTTGCCCCGCGGTAGAAAGTAATTAGCTATTTCTACTGCTTCATCCAGTAATCCGCCACCGTTATTTCTCAAATCAATAACAAGAGATGTGATATTTTTTTTCTTTAATTCAAGAAATGCTTCTTTAAATTCTTTCGCAGGATTACCCGAAAAACTGCTGAGGTTAATGTATCCGATACCATTCTCGCGTACTGCGTAATAAGGTATTGTAGGTAGTTGGATGGATTTACGCACGATATCAAAAACAATTGGATTTTTTGTGCCGGGGCGTTCAACTTTAAGTTTGAAAGAAGTATTAATTTGTCCGCGAAGCATTTCACTTACTTCGCTATTATTCTTCCCCGCGAGGTCTTTACCATCAATTTCCAACAGAATATCTCCGGCTTTCAGTCCTACTTTGGCAGCAGGCATGTTTTCATAGGGCTCGGCAATGGCAGATCTTTTCCGTTTGCTGTCATATGTAATTAATGAACCTATCCCCCCGTATGAACCTTTTATCATTTGCTCCAATTCGCTTTGATCTTCTTCAGGGAAATAATTGGTATATGGATCGAGAGACAACAGCATGGCGTCAATGCCATTGCGTAATGTTTTATTTGCATCGAGACTGTCTACATAAAACATATCCAGCTCTTTCACTACCGAACTGAAGATGCTTATATTTTTTGCTAGTTGAAAGTTGCGGTTATCCATTTTCATGAAGCTGAAGAACGCTAGACCTACTACTACAATGGTGAGGATAATAACCGTTTTCTTAGTGAAGATTTTTTTCATTATCTGTGTAATTAGTTACGAGTTACAAGTTATGAGTTACAAGATTCTGGTTACTGATTATAAAATACTTGTAACACATAGCTTACAAAAATAACGCATTGTTACATCATTCAACCAGCATGGCGTTAATATTTAACTTAATTTCATTCCATTGTGGTTTTGCAAGATGCGCTCCTATCACCTGTATAACATTCCCTGCTAAAATAGAACCTATTTTGGCGCACTTCTCCAGCGAGTATCCTAACGTGAGCCCGTAAAGAAATCCCGCAGAGAAATAATCTCCTGCCCCGGTAGTATCAACAACTTCGTTAACCCGCATTGCAGAAACATGAATACTTTCGGTTCCTTTACGAATAAGAGATCCTTTTGAACCTATTTTAACAATGGCAATGCTACTCATCTTGGCTAATATCTCTACTGCCTCTTCGGGCTCTTTTCCGGTAAATACTTTTGCTTCTTCTTCGTTGGCAAACAAAATATCTACATATTTGTTAATCAGCAGTTTAAAGAACTCCTGTTCTTCGGCTACAATGTTAAAGCTGGCCATATCCAAACAAATCTGTAGTCCGGCTTGCTTTGCCAATTCAATGGCCCGCAATATTAACTGATGATCTTGTACGAGATACCCCTCAATATAGAAATAGGTATATCCTTTAAACATTTCAAAAGAAAGATCCTGAGCTGTTAATGTAGACGCAGCTCCAAGATATGTACCAAAAGTGCGTTCTCCATCCGGTGTAATAAAGGTAGAAGCTATGCCCGAGGGCAGAGATGGATTAAGAAGAAGTTTATCCTCAATATTGTATTTTGAAAGAGTGCTTTTATAGAAATGACCATATTCATCGTTCCCAATTTTTCCGATAAATCCGGTTGATGCCCCAGCGGATGAGAGCGCGTGGATTGTGTTTCCGGCAGATCCTCCCGTTGCTTTGTGGGTTTGCATCTCGTTGAAATGTTCTTGTATCTGTATTAGTTTTATTTCATCTATTAGTTGCATACTTCCTTTCGGAAAGTTTAGTTCTTTGAGCAGAGAATCATCATTAATACGGGCCAGTACATCGACTAATGCGTTCCCCATTCCTAATATTTTGTCCATTATTGTTTTTTTTCTGCAAAGATATTGCATATTCCAAAATATCCTATTACTTTTGCATCGCATTTAAGAAAAATCATTCTTCCTTAGCTCAGTCGGTTAGAGCATCTGACTGTTAATCAGAGGGTCCTT
>DAIMFE010000098.1:0-11361 GCA_036724805.1 Bacteroides sp. | reverse complement strand
GCATTAAAATTTGACAATACAACACTGACAGTCTAGCATTGCTTGCTGTTGTAATACTTGTAGATAATGTAGTGATATTACCAGAAGTGTAAAATTAATTAATCATTATAACAATTTAAATATAATAACCGGTTAATACTAATATATGACAATAAGTATACATGAATATTAACATATTCATGTGATTACAATGAATGTTTTATACCCAAAACAGCACGTTGCATTCTCTCAAAAGCAACGTGCTGTTTACCCAAAAGCAACGTGCATTTTCTCAAAAGCAACGTGCATTTTCTCAAAAGCAACGTGCATTTGGAGCAGCATAAAGTGTATTGTTAGTTGAAAGCCTTTCAAAAAAACAGCAACAGCAGCAAATTTCTCTTCTATTGTTGTTGTTATTATCTTATCTTATCTTATCTGTTCTTTTATGTTATGTTGTTGCAACGGATTTCAACGGACGTTGAATTTAGGCTTTCCTTGCTTCATAGCCGCCTGTTTACGGCAAACTTTTCAGTGGAAAAAGAGTGCACTTATCTCTGCAAGATTTCTCCCAACCCATTATGCCCATTACAGAATAATGATGTATATTTGCAAGTCATTTTGAAATTATAAAAAATAATCATATGAATATCTCGTATAATTGGCTGAAAGAGTATGTGGATTTTGATTTATCGCCGCAGGAAGTAGCTGCAGCACTCACTTCAATTGGTCTTGAAACAGGTGGGGTAGATGAAGTGCAAACCATTAAAGGCGGACTGGAAGGTATCGTAATCGGCGAAGTACTAACCTGCGAAGAACATCCAAACTCGGACCATTTACACATTACAACCGTTAATTTGGGTGATGGCGAACCGGTGCAAATTGTATGTGGAGCCCCCAATGTAGCAGCTGGCCAGAAGGTGGTAGTTGCAACCAACGGAACAACACTGTACAACGGTGATGAGAGCTTTAAAATAAAGAAATCCAAAATCAGAGGGGCAGAATCTAATGGAATGATCTGTGCCGAAGATGAACTAGGCATTGGAACCAATCATGCGGGAATTATTGTGCTTCCCGATGATGCTGTTCCGGGAACTTTGGCTAAGGATTATTACAACATCAAAAGCGATTATATACTTGAAGTTGATATTACACCCAACCGTGCCGATGGAAGCTCTCATTACGGAGTAGCACGCGATTTATACGCTTTTCTTATTCAAAACGGACAAAAAGCAACCTTAAAAAAGCCGTCTGTAGATGAGTTTAAGGTTGATAATAACGATTTGGATATTCCGGTAATTGTAGAAAATGCAGAAGCATGTCCGCGTTATGCAGGTGTTACTGTAAAAGGTGTTACCGTTAAAGAAAGTCCGGATTGGTTACAAGATAAACTTCGCATTATTGGTTTGCGGCCTATCAACAACGTTGTGGATATAACCAACTATATCCTTCACGCTTTTGGGCAACCGTTGCACTGCTTCGATGCCGATAAGATTATTGGCAATGCGGTAATTGTTGAAACACTACCCGAAGGTACCCCGTTTGTAACCCTCGATGGGGTAGAACGCAAACTTTCCGATCGTGATTTAATGATTTGCAATCGTGAAAAGCCAATGTGCATAGGCGGTGTATTTGGTGGATTGGAATCCGGTGCAACAGAAGAAACCACCAACGTATTTATCGAAAGCGCTTATTTTCATCCAACCTGGATAAGAAAATCTGCTCGTCGCCATGGTCTCAATACCGATGCGTCTTTCCGATTTGAACGCGGCGTAGATCCCAATAATACAATCTACTGCTTGAAACTGGCAGCCATGATGGTAAAAGAAATCGCCGGTGGAACCATTTCATCAGCTATAAAGGATGTTTACGAGAACCCGATTAGCGATTTCATCGTAGAACTTTCTTATCAGAAAGTCAACTCACTGATTGGAAAAAATATTCCGGTGGAAACGGTTAAAAGTATCGTTACCAGTCTGGAAATGAAGATAACCAATGAAACATCCGAAGGCATAACCCTTTCTGTTCCACCTTATCATGTGGATGTGCAGAGAGATGTGGATGTGATTGAAGACATTCTTCGTATTTATGGGTATAACAACGTAGAAATATCTTCTACTCTGAAATCCAGTTTAACAACCAAAGGAGAAGAAGACCGTGATCACAGGTTGCAGGATGTAATTTCCGAACAACTAGTAGGTTCAGGTTTTAACGAAATAATGAACAACTCATTAACCCGTGCTGCTTACTACGATGGTATGGAAACTTATCCGGCAGAAAATACAGTAATGCTTCTTAATCCGCTAAGCGCTGATTTGAATGGAATGCGCCAAACCCTGTTATTCGGTGGGTTGGAAAGTATTGCTCACAATGTAAATCGTAAAAACGCAGATATCAAATTCTTCGAATTCGGAAACTGTTATTACTTCAATAAAGAAAAGAAAAATGCCGAAAAACCACTTACCGCATACAAAGAAGCTTATCATCTTGGTTTGTGGGTAACCGGTAAAAGAGTATCTAATTCGTGGGCTCATGCCGATGAAAACTCTTCTGTGTACGAGCTGAAAGCTTATGTTGAAAATATATTCATTCGCTTAGGATTAGATCTGCGCAATTTTGTTGTAGGTAATCTCACCGATGATATTTATTCAACAGCACTGTCTGTAACCACAAGAGGCGGTAAAAGATTAGTTGATTTTGGCGTTGTTACAAAGAAAATACTGAAACAGTTCGATTTGGATAATGACGTTTATTATGCGGATTTCGACTGGAAAGAGCTGATGAAAGCTACTCGTTCGGTGAAAATAAACTATACGGGATTATCTAAATTTCCGGCAGTTAAACGCGATCTTGCCCTTTTAATCGACAAAAAAGCGCAGTTTGCCGAGATAGAAAATATCGCTTACGAAACAGAAAAGAAACTTCTTAAATCAGTTGAACTTTTCGATGTTTACGAAGGAAAGAATCTGGAAGCAGGTAAAAAATCATATGCAGTTAGCTTCACGTTACAGGATGAAAATCAAACGCTTACCGATAAAGTAATTGATAAGATAATGGCAAGACTGGTGAAGAACCTGGAAAATAAATTAGGTGCCAGGTTAAGATAAGCTAACAAGCTCACAAACTTAAAAACTTAAATTATGGAAGTTACAAAAACAAGTTATGCAGAATCGATGGCACAAACAGTGCTGTTTCGTAATGTATATATCTGGATGACTTTAGCATTGGTTATTACTGCTTTGGCCGCGTTGTTTGTATCTAGTTCACCGAATCTTATTTATGCAATACTAACCAATAAAATTTTATTTTATGGATTACTTATTGGCGAATTGGCGCTCGTGTGGATCGTTTCTTCAAATATTAACAGGCTGTCTTTCTTTACAGCCACATTGATGTTTATTGCTTATTCAGTATTAAATGGGGCAACGTTATCTGTTATATTCTTAATATATACAGCATCATCCATAGTAATGACATTTTTCGTTACTGCCGGAACCTTCGGCGCAATGGCGCTTTACGGTACTATTACAAAAAAAGACCTGTCATCTTGGGGAAACATTCTCTTTATGGCTCTAATTGGTTTGATAATTGCATCGGTGGCTAACTGGTTTATGAAAAGTGAAATGTTATACTGGATAATAACTTATGTAGGAGTTATTGTATTTGTAGGATTAACCGCCTACGATGCGCAAAAAATAAAGAATAACTTAAGAATGTATGGTAACGAGATAAATGAAACTACTCAGAAAATAGCATTGATGGGAGCGCTTTCATTGTATCTCGACTTTATAAATCTGTTCCTGTATCTATTACGATTACTGGGAAATAGGAGATAAAATCTACAAAATTTACATATAATGGGAAGAGCATTTGAATATAGAAAAGCAACCAAGCTTAAGAGATGGGGTAACATGGCTCGTGTGTTTACAAGAGTTGGTAAACAAATTGCTATAGCAGTAAAAGCGGGGGGACCCGATCCGGAAAACAATTCACATTTAAGAGCTGTCATTGCAAATGCAAAGCGCGAAAATATGCCGAAAGACAATATTGAGCGCGCCATTAAAAATGCAATGGGCAAAGACCAGAAGGATTATAAAGAAATGGTTTACGAAGGTTACGGCCCTTTCGGAATCGCTGTTCTGGTTGAAACGGCTACGGATAATACCACTCGCACAGTTGCTAATGTACGCAGTATTTTCAATAAATATGGTGGATCACTAGGAACATCCGGCAGTCTTGATTTCATGTTCAGCCATAAATCGGTATTTACTGTTGAGAAGAAAGAAGGAATGGCTGTTGAAGATCTTATCCTTGAACTGATTGATTATGGGGTGGATGAAGATTATGATGAAGAGGATAACGAAATCACTATCTATGGTGAATTTCAATCATTTAATGCTATTCAGAAGTATCTGGAAGAAAACGGCTTTGAAATTAAGAACTCCGAATTTACCAGAATACCTACCGATGAAAAGGAACTGAATGAGGAACAGCGGGCTACTATCGAAAAAATGGTGGAACGTTTAGAAGATGATGAAGATGTACAAAGCGTATATACTAACTTAAAACCGGCAGAAGGAGAAGAAGAATGATTCATGTCTACAAAACTCAGGGCACATGCAGCACCTGCATTGAAGTGGAAGTGGAAGACGGAATTATTCAAAATGTTGCTTACTGGAATGGTTGTAACGGTAATCTTCAGGCGGTGTCTCGATTGGTAAAAGGACAAACGCCGCAAGCGGTTATCGAAAAACTTGAAGGAATAAAGTGTGGACGGCGGTCTACATCTTGTGCCGACCAGTTGTGCAGGGCACTGCGCGAAATGGGTTACTGAAAATAAAAAGATAAAATGCCTAACGTTGCATTTGTAAACCTAAAATAAAACTCAATTGGAAGAACTAAAACATGAATGTGGGGTAGCCATGATTCGTCTTCTGAAACCTTTGGAGTACTATCAGGAGAAATACGGAACGTGGATGTATGGTTTAAACAAGCTCTATCTGTTGATGGAGAAGCAACACAATCGTGGCCAAGAAGGTGCCGGATTAGCTTGTGTAAAGTTAGCATCAAATCCAGGCGAAGAGTACATGTTTCGTGAAAGGGCATTAGGCGCTGGTGCCATCACCGAAATATTCGATACAATTCACAATGGCTTTAAACAGTATCCGCTAGAAAAGATGAATGACGCGGAGTTTGCCAAACGTTATTTGCCGTTTGCGGGAGAAACATTTATGGGTCATTTAAGATATAGCACTACCGGTAAATCCGGTATCTCTTATGTTCACCCGTTTCTTCGTCGTAACAATTGGCGTGCAAAGAACCTGGCTATTTGTGGTAACTTCAACATGACCAATGTGGATGAAATATTTGCCAGAATTACTTCAATTGGTCAACATCCCCGTAAATACTCCGATACATCTATTATGCTTGAACAGCTGGGGCATCGCCTGGACAGGGAAGTAGAACGGCTTTTTCAGGAATGCGAGCGCGAAGGACTTACCGGAATGGATATTACCCATAGTATTGAAGACCATATAGATTTGTCGAATGTGCTTAAAACATCAACAAATGTATGGGATGGCGGATATGTAATCTGTGGTATTACCGGAAGCGGAGAGTCTTTTACCGTGCGCGACCCCTGGGGAATACGTCCGGCATTTTGGTATATGGATGATGAAGTTGTGGTAGTAGCATCCGAACGACCTGTTATACAGACGGTTTTTGATGTTTCGGCGGAATCCATAAAGGAACTTCAACCGGGACAATCTCTTCTTGTAAATAAAGCCGGTAAAACGCGGCTTTCACAGATTAACAAGGTAAAGCAAGTGCGGAAATGTTCTTTCGAACGGATCTATTTTTCGCGAGGGAGCGATGTTGATATATATAAGGAAAGAAAAATGTTAGGTATGAATTTGGTAGAACCTATTCTTAAATCAATTGATAATGATTTAAAGAATACGGTTTTTTCATTTATACCCAATACTGCCGAGGTTGCTTTTTATGGTATGCTGGAAGGTTTTGATGTATATCTTAATAAATTAAAGATTAAGAAGATTGAAGCCCTCGGGCACAATCCGAATCACGAAGAATTGGATGAAATACTTTCTATGCGCATTCGTAGTGAAAAGGTGGCTATTAAGGATATTAAACTCCGCACATTTATTGCGGAAGGAAACAGTAGGAACGATTTGGCCGCCCATGTATATGATGTAACCTATGGTAGCATCGTTCCCGAAGTAGATAATCTGGTTATTATCGATGACAGTATTGTAAGAGGAACCACATTGCGTCAAAGTATTATCGCCATTCTTGACAGGCTGAATCCAAAGAAAATAATTATCGTATCTTCTTCTCCACAAGTACGCTATCCCGATTATTATGGAATAGATATGTCTCGCATGAATGAGTTTATTGCGTTTAAAGCCGCGATAGAATTATTGAAGGAGCGCGAAATGAAGGATGTTATTGAACGTGCTTACAATAAAGCAAAGGAACAGGAAAGTCTTCCAAGGGAGCAAATGGTAAACTATGTAAAGGCGATATATGCTCCTTTTACCGATGAGGAAATATCTGAAAAGATTGTAGAAATGCTTACCCCTAAGAATATCCGCGCAAAGGTTGAGATTGTATATCAACCACTGGATGGACTGCACGAGGCTTGTCCTAATCATACCGGCGATTGGTATTTCAGCGGTGATTATCCTACTCCGGGTGGGGTGAAGATGGTGAATAAGGCATTTATAGATTATATAGAACAAATTTATCAATTCTAGTTGATATTTGATACTAGTCATAAAAATGCCCCGGGCAAGATGAAAAGAAGAAAAATCAAATATAAATATGAGAAATGTTACTTTAATCCTCGATAATGGGAGCCGCTTCCATGGCAAGTCCTTCGGCTTTGAAAAATCAATAGCAGGCGAAGTAGTTTTTAATACCGCCATGGTAGGCTACCCCGAAAGCCTGACCGATCCTTCTTATGCAGGTCAGTTAATGGTATTGACGTATCCATTGGTGGGAAATTATGGTGTACCTCCATTTACTACAGCACCCAATGGCTTACCAACCTTTATGGAAAGTAGGAAAATTCATGCCGAAGCCATTATTGTTAGTGATTATTCGGGAGAATACAGCCACTGGAATGCAGTGGAAAGTTTGGGCGATTGGTTGAAACGTGAAGAAACACCCGGCATTACAGGCATCGACACCCGCGAGCTGACAAAGATTTTGAGAGAGCGGGGTGTGATGATGGGTCGCATTGTATTTGATGATGAATTGCAGGAAGGAGATGAGGAACGTATCATTGCAGAACTGGCTAACCTCGATTATGAGGGAATTAATTATGTAGATGAAGTTTCGTGTAAAGAGGTTATTCGATACAACGAAGGAGCCGGAAAGAAAGTAGTACTGGTAGATTGTGGAGTAAAAACAAATATCATCCGTTGCCTGCTGAAACGAGGAGTAGAAGTAATTCGGGTTCCATGGAATTACGACTTTAACCAGCTGGAGTTCGATGGATTATTTATCAGCAACGGACCCGGTGACCCGGACACCTGTGATGAAGCCGTTCAGCATATTCGCAAAGCAATGCAAAATCCATCATTACCTATTTGTGGTATCTGTATGGGTAATCAATTGTTAGGTAAGGCAGGGGGTGCAAGTATCTATAAACTGAAATATGGTCATCGTAGCCATAACCAACCCGTAAGAATGGTAAATACCAACAGATGCTTTATCACCAGTCAGAACCATGGTTATGCCGTTGATAATAATACACTTGGATCTGATTGGGAACCACTTTTCGTTAATATGAACGATGGTTCTAACGAAGGAATACGTCATAAAACCAATCCGTGGTTCTCTGCGCAATTCCATCCGGAAGCAGCTTCAGGACCAACAGATACGGAGTTCTTATTTGATGAATTTGTAAAATTGATGAAATAATAAATATTCCGCATGATGTAGAGGCGGGCTTTATGTCCGCCCTGATGAGGGCAAAGATTATTCACTAAAAGATTAATTCATTGTAAATCAAGAATAGATCCAATATGAAAGAAAACAATATAAAAAAAGTACTTCTCTTGGGTTCAGGAGCACTTAAGATTGGTGAAGCAGGCGAGTTCGATTACTCCGGCTCACAAGCATTAAAAGCTTTGAAAGAAGAAGGCATTGAAACCATTCTCATTAACCCCAATATCGCTACCGTTCAAACCAGTGAAGGGGTAGCCGATCAGATCTATTTCCTTCCTGTAACTCCTTATTTTGTTGAGAAAGTAATCCAAAAAGAAAGGCCGGAAGGTATAATGCTTGCCTTTGGTGGACAAACCGCCCTTAACTGTGGAGTTGAATTATACAGAAGCGGAATCTTTGAAAAATACAACCTGAAAGTGCTCGGCACTCCCGTACAAGCCATTATAGATACGGAAGACCGCGAACTGTTTGTTAGAAAGCTGGATGAAATCAACGTAAAAACAATAAAGAGTGAAGCCGTTGATAACATTGTAGACGCTCGCCGCGCAGCAAAAGATTTAGGCTATCCTGTAATTATCCGTGCGGCTTACGCACTCGGTGGATTAGGCTCCGGCTTTTGCGATAACGAAGAAGAACTGAATGTGCTGGCAGAAAAAGCTTTCTCATTCTCTCCGCAAGTACTGGTTGAAAAGAGTCTTCGGGGATGGAAAGAAGTGGAATACGAAGTAGTACGCGACCGCTTCGATAACTGTATTACCGTATGTAATATGGAGAATTTCGACCCGTTGGGAATCCATACAGGCGAATCAATTGTAATTGCTCCTTCGCAAACACTCACTAATTCCGAATATCATAAATTGCGCGAACTGGCCATCCGCATTATCCGTCATATCGGTATAGTAGGAGAGTGCAACGTTCAATATGCCTTCGATCCCGAATCGGAAGATTACCGTGTGATTGAGGTTAACGCCCGTTTGAGCCGTTCTTCGGCGTTAGCATCCAAAGCAACCGGATATCCTTTGGCTTTCGTTGCTGCTAAATTAGGATTGGGATACGGATTATTCGATTTGAAGAACTCTGTAACCAAAACAACTTCTGCCTTCTTCGAACCGGCACTGGACTATGTTGTATGTAAAATACCACGTTGGGATTTAGGTAAGTTCCATGGCGTTGATCGGGAGCTGGGCTCTTCTATGAAATCAGTTGGAGAGGTTATGGCCATTGGGCGTACTTTCGAAGAAACCATTCAAAAAGGGTTGCGTATGATTGGCCAGGGTATGCATGGCTTTGTAGAAAACAAAGAACTTGTTATTTCTGATATTGATAAAGCTTTACGCGAACCTACGGATAAACGAATCTTTGTTATATCGAAAGCATTTCGTGCAGGGTATACGGTTGATCAGATTCATGAATTAACCAAGATAGATAAATGGTTTCTGCAAAAGCTGATGAACATTGTTCGTACAGCCGAAGAACTGGAAGCCTTACCCCCCATAGAGGAAGAAAAAGATTACACAGCCTATTGTGAGTTGACCCTTCGGGCTAAGCAGCAGGGCTTCTCTGATTTCCAGATAGCGCGTGCTTTATGGAAAGATCAAATGGAAGATAGCCATATCGAATGGGTGCGGAGTTATCGTAAAGCACTGGGTATTGTTCCGGTGGTAAAACAGATTGATACTTTAGCGGCAGAATACCCGGCGCAAACCAATTATCTGTACCTTACTTACAATGGAACTGCCGGCGATGTAAATTATCTGGGCGATCATAAATCTATTATTGTATTGGGTTCTGGAGCTTATCGTATCGGTTCTTCCGTAGAGTTCGACTGGTGTGGTGTACAAGCGTTGAATACCATTCGCAAAGAAGGTTGGCGCAGTGTAATGATTAATTATAATCCCGAAACTGTTTCTACCGATTATGATATGTGCGACCGCCTTTACTTCGATGAATTAACGTTCGAACGCGTAACGGATATCATCGAGCTGGAAAATCCTCATGGCGTAATTGTATCTACCGGCGGACAGATACCTAATAACCTTGCTCTGCGCCTTGACCAAAAGAATGTAAATATCTTGGGAACATCTGCCAAGAGCATTGATAACGCGGAAGACAGGGAAAAATTCTCGGCAATGCTCGACCGTATCGGAGTGGATCAACCCCGCTGGCGTGAATTAACTTCTATGGAAGATATCAATGAATTTGTTGATGAAGTTGGATTCCCGGTATTGGTTCGCCCCTCTTATGTACTATCGGGAGCAGCAATGAATGTTTGTTCCAATTACGAAGAACTGGAACGGTTCCTGAAACTTGCCGCAAACATCAGTAAGAAACATCCGGTGGTAGTAAGCCGGTTCATTGAACATGCCAAGGAAGTTGAAATGGATGCAGTTGCCCAAAATGGCGAAATAGTAGCGTATGCAATCAGCGAACACATTGAGTTTGCCGGAGTGCACAGTGGAGATGCAACCATTCAGTTTCCACCACAAAAACTTTATGTAGAAACTGTACGCCGGATAAAGAGAATCAGCCGTGAAATAGCGAAAGAGTTAAATATATCCGGCCCGTTCAATATTCAGTTCCTTGCCCGCGAAAATGATATCAAAGTAATTGAATGCAATCTGCGCGCTTCCCGTAGCTTTCCGTTTGTCAGTAAAGTTTTAAAGATAAATCTTATCGAGCTGGCCACTAAGGTGATGTTAGGATTACCGGTTGAGAAACCTTCAAAGAATCTTTTCGAACTGGATTATGTAGGTATCAAAGCATCTCAATTCTCTTTTAGCCGCTTGCAAAAGGCCGACCCGGTATTAGGGGTCGATATGGCTTCAACAGGAGAAGTTGGATGTATCGGTAGTGATACTTCTTGTGCAATACTGAAAGCCATGCTATCTGTGGGATACCGGATTCCAAAGAAGAATATTTTGCTATCAACCGGAACAATGAAACAGAAAGCCGATATGGTTGATGCTGCCAAAATGCTTGTTAACAAAGGATACAAACTCTTCGCTACCGGCGGAACACATAAATACTTGTTGGATGCAGGAATAGAAAGTACATTGGTGCATTGGCCAAGCGAAGAAGGACAACATCCGCAAGCGCTGAATTTACTACATAATAAAGAAATTGATATGGTAGTAAACATTCCCAAGAATCTAACTGCTGGCGAATTAAGTAACGGATATAAAATTCGTCGTGCAGCTATCGATTTGAACGTACCGTTAATAACCAATGCCCGTTTGGCAAGTGCGTTTATTAATGCATTCTGCACAATGAGCATTGATGATATAGCGATTAAGAGTTGGGAAGAGTATAAGTAAATAACCTGATCATACTAATAAAAAAATGCACGTTGCATTTGTCTCAACAGCACGTTGCATTTGTCTCAACAGCAACGTGCATTTTTAAATTACCACGTTG
>DAIMFE010000097.1:0-11377 GCA_036724805.1 Bacteroides sp. | reverse complement strand
CGGGGTGTAGCGCAGTCCGGTTAGCGCACCTGCTTTGGGAGCAGGGGGTCCCAGGTTCGAATCCTGGTACCCCGACACAAAAAAATGAATAAAAAGCAATGAGCTAGTACAATATGTGCTAGCTCTTTCTATTTTATATTAATCTTCAATTTAAAATGGCAAAAGAGTTAAAAGACCTGACCAAACGTAGCGAGAATTATTCGCAATGGTATAACGATTTGGTTATCAAAGCCGATTTAGCAGAACAATCGGCTGTGCGTGGTTGCATGGTTATCAAACCTTACGGGTACGCGATATGGGAGAAAATGCAGCGTCAGTTAGATGACATGTTCAAAGAAACAGGGCACGTTAATGCTTATTTTCCGCTATTAATTCCGAAGTCATTTTTAAGCCGCGAGGCAGAACATGTGGAAGGATTTGCCAAGGAATGTGCAGTAGTAACCCACCACCGGTTGAAAAACGATCCGGATGGGAAAGGGGTTGTTGTTGATCCTGAAGCAAAATTGGAAGAAGAACTCATTATCCGCCCAACATCCGAAACAATTATATGGAATACTTATAAAAACTGGATTAATTCCTATCGTGATTTGCCTTTGTTGATTAACCAATGGGCAAACGTGATGCGCTGGGAAATGCGTACCCGTTTATTTCTCCGTACTGCCGAATTTTTGTGGCAGGAAGGTCACA
Source organism: Bacteroides sp. (assembly GCA_036724805.1). Lineage (GTDB taxonomy): Bacteria > Bacteroidota > Bacteroidia > Bacteroidales > Bacteroidaceae > Bacteroides. The sequence goes on along the minus strand of DAIMFE010000097.1, from coordinate 10,690 downwards.
CCGCTCATGCTACCAGAGAAGAAGCGGAAGAAGAAGCCATCCGCATGCTGAATGTATATGCTGAGTTTGCGGAAAAATACATGGCAGTACCTGTTGTTAAGGGTATTAAAAGTGCCAACGAACGTTTTGCGGGAGCATTGGAAACTTATACCATCGAAGCTATGATGCAGGATGGTAAAGCATTGCAAAGCGGAACTTCGCATTTCCTTGGACAAAACTTTGCTAAAGCGTTCGATGTTCAGTTTGTGAATAAAGAAAACAAGCTGGATTATGTTTGGGCAACCTCCTGGGGAGTATCAACGCGTTTGATGGGTGCGCTTATCATGACCCACTCGGATGATAACGGTTTGGTATTGCCTCCTTCACTTGCTCCGATTCAGGTGGTAATCGTTCCTATTTACAAGAATGATGAACAGCTGCAACAGATTAATGAAAAAGTTGCTGGAATTGTGTCTCGCTTAAAAGATCTTGGCATATCGGTTAAATACGATAACGCCGACAATAAACGTCCCGGATTTAAGTTTGCAGATTACGAACTTAAAGGTGTTCCTGTTCGTTTGGTGATGGGTGGAAGAGATCTGGAAAACAACACAATGGAGCTTATGCGCCGTGATACCTTGGAGAAAGAAACAATCTCTTGTGATGGTATTGAACTATACGTGAAAGATTTATTGAAAGAGATGCAAAACAGTATCTTCCGGAAGGCATTGGATTATCGTGCTTCACGCACTTATACGGTTGATACTTACGAAGAATTTAAGGAAAAACTGGATGAAGGTGGTTTTATTCTGGCGCATTGGGATGGAACACCGGAGACAGAGGAAAGAATTAAAGAAGAAACAAAGGCTACTATACGTTGCATTCCATTGGATGGCTATAAAACTCCGGGTGTGGATATGCTTACAGGAAAGCCTTCGGCTTGTAGGGTAGTGTTTGCACGGTCATATTAAAATTTAAACGCTAAGTAACGCGGGTTTCGCGGAGGTATTTAATAAGTTACTACTTAAAACTCCGCGAAACCCGCGTTACTTAGCGTTTATAATTATTTTCTCTTTCTACTCTTCAGTGATTTCCACACCGGAATAAAAACAAATGCCCCCGACATTAATATCGTCACTATAATCGGGCCATCTATCCGCTCAACACTGGTAAGAACAATGTAGCATAGCGCCATCCAAAGCAGCACTATGCATATTATTTGTGTATTTGAGAGAGGGCGTTTCATTTCTTCTTTTTCTCAACAATCGCATCGATTGCAGCAACTGCTGTAATATTAACAATATCCCGAACGGAACTCTCAATATCTGTAAAGTGAATCGGTTTATTCAATCCCATTTGGATAGGTCCGATGAGTTCGCTATCGGTCATGGCTTGAATTAATTTATATCCGGAGTTTGCAGAACTTAAGTTGGGGAACACAAGTGTATTCACATCCTTACATTTAAGACGGGTAAATGGGTATTTGGCATCGCGTAATTCCTTATTCAGTGCAAAGTTTACCTGCATTTCTCCATCAATAGGGAGTTCGGGATATTCTTTCTGCATATATTCAACAGCACGGTGAACCTTTGCGGGACTTCCTTTAGGGTCGGCGCCAAAGTTAGAATAGGACAACATGGCAATAACCGGTTTCTGATTAAAGAAACGAACGGTATGTTCGGCCAAACGGGCAACATCAATTAATGTATTTTCGTCCGGATGCCTGTTTATCAGCGTATCGGCAAGAAAGAAAGTTCCTTTCTTAGAGTTCAGAATGTGCATGGTAGCAAAATGTTTGTATTCATCCCGAATGCCGATAACTTCTTTAGCCACCTTAATGGTATTGCTGTATTTGGTATATAACCCGGTGATAAATGCATCAGCATCTCCGGTTTCAACCATCATCATACCGAAGTAGTTGCGCTCGAACATTTTATCCATCGCTTCATCGTAAGTAGCACCTTCGCGGGCTCTCTTTTCGGCAAGAATATGAGAATAGCGTTCGCGGCGTTCAGCTTCACGGTCGTGACGGAGGTTAACAATTTCTATACCTTCCAGACTTAAATCTAATTCTTTCGCTAGTTTCTCTATGCGCTCATCGTTTCCTAACAAAATAGGGATACAAATACCTTCGGATTTAGCTTCTACCGCAGCTCTAAGCATATTGGGGTGACCGCCTTCGGCGAATACGATGCGTTGCGGATCGGTGCGGGCTGTATCATATAACTGGCGGGTTAATCTTGATTCGTATCCCATCAATTCGCGAAGATGAACCTGGTATTCATCCCAATCTTGAATAGCTTTACGCGCTACCCCCGATTTAATCGCAGCCCGAGCCACCGCCATAGATACTTCTGTAATCAACCTGGGATCTACGGGTTTAGGTATAAAATATTCCGGACCGAAAGAAAGACTGTTTACTTTATAAGCAGCATTTACTACATCCGGAACGGGTTGTTTTGCCAAATCGGCAATAGCATATACCGCTGCTTTCTTCATTTCCTCGTTTATGGCACTTGCCTGAGTATCTAAAGCGCCACGGAAAATATAAGGAAAACCTATTACATTGTTTATCTGGTTAGGGTAATCCGAGCGTCCGGTAGCCATAAGAACATCAGGACGCGAAGCCATCGCTTCTTCATAACTGATTTCCGGTGTTGGGTTGGCCAAAGCGAAAACAATTGGGCAAGGAGCCATGCTTTTAATCATTTCCTGATTTACCACATTTCCTTTAGAAAGCCCCAAGAACATATCAGCACCCTTCATGGCTTCATCCAGGGTATGTATATCGGTACGGCTTGTAGCGAAGTAACGCTTTTGCTCGTTAAGATCGGTACGATTTTTATTGATAACGCCTTTACTATCCAGCATCACAATATTTTCGAGACGGGCACCGAGTGATATGTATAATTTAGTACAGGATACAGCAGATGCGCCTGCACCGTTTACAACGATCTTGATGTCTTCTATTTTCTTTCCTGCAACTTCAAGAGCGTTGAGTAGCCCTGCACTCGAAATAATGGCTGTGCCATGCTGGTCATCGTGCATAACAGGAATATCCAGTTCTTCTTTCAGCCTGCGTTCAATTTCAAAGCATTCGGGCGCCTTGATGTCTTCCAGGTTGATTCCACCAAAAGTAGGAGCAATGGCTTTTACCGCTTCAACAAACTTATCAGGATCTTTCTCATCTATTTCGATATCGAAGACATCAATACCCGCATAAATCTTGAACAGTAATCCTTTTCCTTCCATAACCGGTTTTCCGGCCAGTGCACCGATATTACCAAGTCCGAGAACGGCAGTACCGTTAGATATTACAGCTACAAGATTCCCTTTATCTGTGTATTTATATGCATCCTGTGGATTTTTTTCTATTTCAAGACAGGGCTCGGCAACACCGGGTGAATACGCCAGCGATAAATCACGCTGAGTACTGTATGGCTTTGTCGGCACAACTTCAATCTTTCCGGGCTTACCTTGTGAATGGTACAACAAAGCAGCCTCTTTCGTAATTTTAGCCATAATCGCTTTTATGAATTAAAAAGTTAATAAACGGCGCAAATTTACGAATAATAGTTTGGATATGTAAGAAATAAGTAATAATTATAAAGCCTGTTCGATATCCGCGATGACATCTTCTACATTTTCGATACCAACCGATAAACGGATAAGATCAGGGCGTACACCCGCTTCTATTAATTGTTCATCGGAAAGTTGGCGGTGTGTATGGCTTGCAGGATGCAATACACAGGTACGCGCATCGGCTACGTGTGTTACAATCGCTATCAGTTTCAGATTATCCATAAACTTGATAGAAACATCGCGCCCCCCTTTTAAACCAAAGGAGATAACCCCACAAGAACCGTTTGGCATGTACTTTTGCGCCGGTTCGTAATATTTATTTCCGGGCAGGTTACAGTAGTTAACCCATGCCACTTTATTGTTAGCTTCCAGGTATTCGGCAACTTTCAGGGCATTATAGCAATGTTGCTTCATGCGTAAATGAAGGGTTTCGAGCCCAATGTTTAGTAAGAAAGAGTTTTGAGGACTTGGAATACTTCCTAAATCACGCATCAACTGCGCGGTTGCCTTGGTAATATAAGCCAGCTTACCAAAAGTTTTAGTGTAGGTTAATCCATGATAAGATTCATCCGGAGTACATAATCCGGGAAATTTATCTGCATAAGCATCCCAATCAAAGTTACCGCTGTCAACAATACATCCGCCTACGGAGGTTGCGTGCCCGTCCATGTATTTAGTGGTGGAATGAACTACAATGTCGGCTCCCCATTCAAAAGGACGACAGTTTATTGGAGTAGGGAAAGTATTATCTACTATTAAAGGAACCCCGTGGCTGTGAGCAATACGGGCAAACTTTTCAATATCGAGTACCTCCAAAGAAGGGTTAGAGACTGTTTCGCCAAATAGAAGCTTTGTATTTGGCCGGAAGGCTGCTGATATCTCTTCTTCCGAAGCATCCGGATGTATGAAGGTAACATCAATGCCCAGTTTTTTCATTGTTACGCCAAACAGATTGAAGGTTCCTCCATATATGGCTGAAGAACAAACGAAATGATCACCCGCTTGGCATATATTAAATATAGCATAAAAATTTGCTGCCTGGCCGCTTGATGTTAGTATTGCAGCCACACCCCCTTCGAGGGCGGCAATCTTAGCTGCCACAGCATCATTAGTAGGATTTTGCAAGCGGGTATAAAAATAACCGCTTTCTTCCAAATCAAACAAACGAGCCATTTGCTCGCTGGTATCATATTTAAAAGTTGTACTCTGATAGATGGGAAGCACACGGGGTTCTCCTTTTTTAGGAGTCCATCCGGCTTGAACACAAAGTGTTTCGGGCTTAAACTTCTTTGACATATTGATTTGTTTATAATTTTTTAATATCAACCTCCGCGTAGCTTAGCGTAACTCAGCGTTTAATCTTGGCTGCAAAAGTACTAAAAAAACCTATTTCTTCTTTCTGCTCTTGTTAAATGTATATCCTAAATTCCAATATAGGTATTGTGCCTTTCCGAAATTAGTTGCCCTGATACCGAATGTGCCAAATAGGTTTTCTTTGAGATAAACTTTTACGCCTAATATCTGATACAGTCTTTTATCCTGTTTATTACCATGAATTATATCGTATCCCATGTGTGCGAAAATAGAATATACCGGCATGGAGATTTCCCCTTTCAATGATAAACCTACAGAGAAGCGTTCCTTTACTTTTCCCAAACGAATCCTGTCATAAGTTTTACCACTTTCGGGATGTTCTTGCCTCCACGCCCTTATGCCCGCGCTTTCATCATAAACCATTTCAATGCTGGGACCCCATTTGTATTTATAAGAGTTTTGAAATAAGTGAGAATAGCTCATTCCTATTACTTTAAATTTGCGATTGGTGTATTCATCGGGTAAACCTGTTCCAACAGTATCAATACGCGCGTTTCGCGAAGAAAGAAGGATAGAGAAATCATGAGCGATTCTTTTTTCAAAGGGTGGGGGAGACATTTTCCCGTTCATCCTGTAATCATCATTTTCCCTGTTAAAATAATATGCCAGCTCAACAAAACCGGAAAGCATATTAAGGCCTTTATTGGGCAGCGTATATGCGCCATTCGAAAAATGGGTAAAGCTGGCGCCTCCATGTATATCAAGTTTCTTAGATAATCTCCATTTTAAATATAAGTTAGCTGCCGCATGAATGTTTACACTCGATCCTAAGGCAATATTATTGGGATTATCGAAAGGATCGTAATATTTCCAGTTAAAAGATCCCCCCAGATTCCATTCGTAATTAATGCTAAGGTTGCGTTCGATCTTCTTTAATTGTGCTCCCTGAAAGAAATAAACGGAGAAAGGAGTGCCCAAATCATGATCGCGGTAGAAATTTGCCATATAAATGCCAATTCCGCCATAAGGCATTCCGTATGCATAGTCCTTCCAATCGTCTCCGGTAGAAGTTATTCCGTATTTAAGTGATACAGAAGTATAATGAGGTATACGGTGTTCTCCTGCCACAAAATCATTGGTAGGAAATACAAAACCGTCGGAAGCATTAAACACAAGAAAGTGCGGTAGTTTAGGCTTTATCGAATCGTTATCTGAATTATTTGCGTACAGAGAAAATCCTATCAGCCCGCTTAACAAGCAGATGTATAGTCGTTTTTTCATAATTCGGTTTGTTAAGGTTGCAAAGATAATGTCAACTAAACGATTTTGCCTCATCTGAATTGAATAAATTTCGAAGAAATAGTATATTATTGATAATTACTTAGCTAAAAATTTGTTCATAAGAAACAAAGATATAAGTTTGTGGTGAGTTAAAACATACTACTTTTATGCCCCATAAATTACCTCTTAGTTTCTTTCGTCGGGATGTGCTTGAAGTAGCACCGGACTTACTCGGCAAAATCCTTGTACGCAGATACGATGATGGTTCTTTGCGCCGTTTCCGTATAACCGATGTTGAAGCTTATCGGGGCGAAGAAGACAAAGCATGCCATGCGCATAAAGGACGAACGCCAAGAACCGAGATGCTTTATGCTCACGGTGGTGTTGTATATGTTTACCTTATATATGGCTTGTATTGGCTATTGAATTTAGTAACCGGAAGCAAGAATCAGCCACAAGGAGTTATGATTAGAGCCGTTGAGGGTATTTATGGCCCCGGTAGAGTGGGAAAGGAGCTTCAATTGGATAAAACTATATTAGGAGAATCTGTAAAAGGAAATAAACTCTGGATAGAAGATTCGGGTGAAAAGCCGGAATACATAACTCTTCCCCGTGTAGGTATTGATTATGCGCAAGAATGGAAAAGTATTGAATGGAGATTTGTAATTGATGATAAGACAGGAATTAAGAAGTAAAACCAGATAACATCAACCACTATCTAGTTAGTAAATTGTTCTGTTCAAACTCCAATAATTTTTTCTTTCGCCAGATACCGCCGCCATAGCCTGTTAATGTTCCGTCTGCGCCGATTACCCGGTGGCAGGGTAAAATAATCGCAATTTTGTTCTTTCCATTAGCATTGGCCACAGCCCTTACCGCAGCGGGCTTTCCTATCAACTCCGCCTGTTTTGCATAGTTTGTAGTGCAGCCATAAGGTATTTTTAGCAGGGCAAGCCATACTTGTTTTTGAAATTCCGTTCCGGCCAAGTCCAACGGAATATCGAAAACCCGGCGTTTGCCCTTAAAATATTCGTCTAATTGAACTCTAAGCGTATCAAAATGTGGATTGTTGCCCTGTACAAGCGGAGCTTTGAATATGGATATCAACTGCCTGTATTCCAGATCGATCAATTTATAATCGGAAAATTCGAGCATGCAGATGCCTTTGTCCGTTGCACCTGCAACCATTAATCCTAAATCCGTTTCGATATAGGTAATATTAACAATACGCTTGTTTTTGCTATTCTGTGGAGACGAACCGATAATATTTTTGAACATGCTATTAAATCCACTTAGCGAATCATAACCCGAATCAAGAGCAACATCGGTTACATTTTGCTGTTCCTGAAGGCGTTGAAAAGCATTGTTAGCCCGATACATTCGTTGATAGGCGTGAAAAGTTTGCTTGTAATTCTTCAAAAACCATCGGCGAACCTGGTTAGGTTCCAATCCCATGCTTTCTAAATCGGAATCTTTCAGTTTAACCGCCGGGTTCTCCTCCATGTACTTCAACAATTGCTTAATTTCGGCAGGTTGGTCTCCTATTTTTTCCAACGGTTTGCAGATTTTGCAGGGTCGATAACCGTTCTTCATCGCCTCGTTCGGAGAGGAATAAAACTCGATATTTTCTCGTTTGGGTTTCGCCGAACAAGTAGGGCGGCAAAATATGCCCGTTGTCTTTACTGCAACTACGAAAACGCCTTCAAAAGAAGGGTCTCTTTCCATAAAGGCTTTATAAAATATTTCTTTTTCGGTATCCATAACGCTTATTTTAAATCCGCATAAATCAGGTATTACTCTGGGCACAAAGGTAATATTCTTTTTTACTAGAATGCAACCGAAAAATTATCAGTATTAAACAAAGCACAAAGTTTGTTCAGAGATTCTCTTCCATGTCATCCAGATAGGATTTAACTTTGCTGTATTCTTTCGGAATCAACACTTTTAGTTTGGCGATAAAGCTAAAAATCATAGTAGCTGCAATAAATACCATCATCATAATGGCTTTCTGATTAAATGGTATGGCAAATATTTTGAATGCACTTAAAGTAACAATGGGTACAATAAAGAGGCCTAGCCAGTTAAGTCTTTTATCATACCCCTCTAACCTGTAAATTTCTTTTTGAGCTTTTAATATAGATTCCGTGAAATCAATTTTTAGCAAACATACGTAGTAGTATATATAGTAGAAAAAGAAAAACGTTACAGGTATAATAAAAGATGTGAGCGCCACATAGAATAGAGTAGAGCCATCATTTTTTATGCGGGGAAATACAATCAATACAAGAATCAGAGGCACAGCAATGCACATCTGTATAAGATAAAATAGTCGTCGGATTCTTACCTTATTAAATGAGGAGCGAAGTTTCTGAAAAGATGCGTCCCTGTTTACGCTTACATTTCCTGAGATACGTTTGTCTTCTTCTTTCCAAAGACCTTTTATTTTGTCAATTTCCATAATCTTCATTTTTAATCATGCATACTTTCAATTGTTCCCTGATCCTGCTTAGACGGGTACTTACATTGGTTCGCGACAAGCCTGTTATTTCTGCAATTTCTTCATTGGATTTATCGTCCAGGTACAAAAGAATAATGGCTTTGTTTATCGGATTCAGCGTATCGATGCACGTATATAAGGCGTGAATGGTTGGCTTGTCATCCGAAGTATCTGTAAAAGCATTGTTGCCGAAAGTTAACAATTCTTCTACAAAGAGTAGCTTATTGTTATCCCGTTTGCGTTTTGTTTTTAAAGCTATGTTCAGGGCTACCCGATAGAGCCATGTGGATATTTGGGAATCACCTTTGAACTTTGGGTACGACTTCCACAGCTCAAAAACAATATCGCTCATGAGGTCTTTCCGATCTTGATTGTTATGCGCGTAAACATTTACAATCTTCACAAGGATGCTGATGTATTGTTCCAACATCGACAGAAATTCTTTTTCTGTAGTTTCTTTCATTTCGATTTGTAATTTTTTACCATTTCGATTGTCGTTCCGAAGTTAATTCGTCCGTGCCCGGTGTAGATGTCATATCCGGTATCTCCCATATCATCGCAACCTTTTATAATTGCTTTTTTAACTTCGCTTGCTGCCATATCGGGATGAATACTATATATCAATGCAGCAAGAGATGTTACAATTGGCGCGGCGCCGGATGTTGCGCCAAAAGGCATAATATCGCATATACCGCCTTTGTATGGCACATTCTCTTCCCCCATTGGGCCATCATCTGTTTTGTAGAATCTACTATCCGATGGTTGGCAAACTACCAATTCTTCGGTAGGAGCGCATACATCTAATAATTCTCCCCAATTGGAGCCTTGACTTATCGGGCCTGCTGTCATAGTCCATCGGGTATCCTCTTTAGTGGAAGCGCCAACCATAATGATATTGTCTCTATTTTTTAGCGTACCCGAAATCTCTTTGTTACTATTGCCGGCTGCAATAACAAGTAATACATCACGCTGACGTGCAAAACTAAATGCTTCGTTTATTTTTTGCTGAACCCATTCGGGGTACATGCTTGCCACTATCTCCAGACTTATATTGATGACTTTCGCTCCGTTTTCTACCAAATAAACAATCGCCTTAGCTGTTGCTGCTCCACCATAGGCATTCCAGCGTTCGGCAAACCGCGCAATTGCAGCGGTATCTTTATTTATCTCTTTCATTACATCCATCATAGACATCTTTGGGTTATCTTTCATTATTTCCTGTCGGCGCCTGAAAATATGCTCGATAGCGCCTATAGAGGCCGTGAGAACTTTACAATCGGGAGCTAATCCGCGCATACCGTTTTCGGTTTTCGGTTTCGCCACCATCAAGCTTGATACTAAAGTGCCATGAGACATGGTTGTGAATGTCATCGAGTGGTAGGCCTCATCTGCATAATATCCCGGTATTAGTTGGTTGTGCAAATAGGGATGGTAAAAGTCGAATCCGTTATCAATGCATCCAATAAAAACATTGGGATTCCCTTTAGTGGCTTCCCATGCCTTGAAAACTCCCAGTTTTTCAAATAATTCCTTTTGCTTGAAGAAAAGAGAATCATTTTCTATCGTTATCTGTGCAACGCAAAGTTTGGATGATAAGAATAAAACAGTTACAACTAATAATACTTTTTTCATGATGTTCATGATGTTCCTGATATGAATGAATAACTAATTTTCCGGTCTCATCATAGTTAGTACCACACCCCATCGGATTGTCACAAAAATATCGATAATTTCCGTATTCCGAATCCAATCAAAAAAATAAAAAACCATACCGCATCCTCATAGATTTCTGTACTTGTAAATTTGTCTCTCAAAAAGTATTTACTTGTATATCTTGGTAGCTTGTCGCCAATTTCTTAAAATTGCCTGTTTCGATGTTTATATAGCAGATTTTGCTACTAATAATTTATGAAATTCAAAACATAAATAATTACATTGATGCTTATTGCTATTAATGATGCTTCTTGATTATTTGTATTTTACTAGAATAACTATCTGTAAAACAGAAATTTACTTAGAGTAGTGTGGCTGATAAAA
>DAIMFE010000096.1:0-11511 GCA_036724805.1 Bacteroides sp. | reverse complement strand
TGGCCTCTTTAATATTTGGAAAGATTTAATCTTTAATCTTTAATCTTTATCCGTTAACTTTTGCCATGTGGGCAATAAGTTCAAGACATTTGTTTGAGTAACCCCATTCGTTGTCATACCAAGATACAACTTTAACGAAAGTAGGAGTTAACTGAATACCGGCTTTTGCATCGAAAATAGAAGTGCGGGCATCGCCGATGAAATCAGAAGAAACTACATCATCTTCAGTATATCCAAGGATACCTTTTAATTCGTTTTCAGAAGCAGCTTTCATTGCTTTGCAGATTTCATCATAAGTTGTTTCCTTAGCAAGATTAACAGTAAGGTCAACTACCGATACATCTAAAGTAGGAATACGGAAAGACATACCTGTTAATTTACCATTCAGTTCAGGAATAACTTTACCTACAGCTTTAGCAGCACCTGTAGAGGAAGGAATAATGTTACCTGCAGCAGCACGACCACCTCTCCAGTCTTTGATTGAAGGGCCGTCAACTGTTTTTTGAGTAGCAGTTGTAGCGTGAACTGTAGTCATCAAACCATCTTTAATACCAAACTTGTCGTTCAATACTTTAGCAATAGGAGCTAAACAGTTGGTAGTACAAGAAGCGTTTGAAACGAATTGAGTTCCTTTTTTGTAAGCATCAAGGTTAACACCGCATACAAACATTGGAGTATCGTCTTTTGAAGGAGCAGACATTACAACATATTTTGCACCGGCGTCAACATGTAACTGAGCTTTATCTTTAGAAAGGAATAAACCTGTTGACTCAACTACGTATTCCGCACCAACTTCATTCCATTTCAAATCTGCAGGGTTTCTTTCAGCAGTAACACGGATAGCTTTTCCGTTAACAACTAATTTACCATCTTTAGCCTCTGCAGTGCCATTGAAATGGCCATGGATTGTGTCATATTTTAACATGTAAACCATGTAATCTACGTCAATAAGATCATTAATACCTACGATTTCAATGTCATTTCTTGTTACAGCAGCACGGAAAACCAAACGTCCGATACGGCCGAAACCATTAATACCTACTTTAATCATTTTGTTTAAACTTTTAAGGGTTTTATAATGTTACTTTATAAATATGTAGAAATACTGCATATTCGTTATTAAAATGCGCTGCAAAATTAATGAAATGTTTCTATATTCGCGCACGAATTAATATTAATATATAAAAAAGATGGGAAAAAGTAACTTTTGGCATGAGTTTAAATCTTTTGCTATGAAAGGGAATGTTGTTGATATGGCCGTTGGTGTGGTTATCGGTGGAGCGTTTGGAAAAATAGTTTCTTCATTGGTTGCAGACATTATAATGCCCCCTTTAGGAGTGTTGGTTGGTGGCGTAAACTTTTCGGCTTTAAGGTGGGTTTTAGAACCCGCGCATGTTGCAGCCGATGGAACTGCTGTTGCTGAGGTAAGTATTAATTACGGTAACTTCTTGCAACAAACTTTCGACTTCCTCATTATTGCTCTTTCTATATTTATGGTTATAAGATTAATTAATAGGTTAACCGAAAGGAAGAAAACAGAGGAAGAAGCAAAACCGGCCGCACCCCCGGCGCCAACCAAGGAAGAAGTGTTACTTACTGAAATAAGGGATATTTTAAAACAAAAATAGACAGAATAAACACAGAGCTGCATAGATCAATAACATCTATGCAGCTTTTTTACATCCAATCGTACGCGATTTTACAGAGATAAAAAATGGGTTAGAAGTTTTAATGTCAAACTATTTGGGTACAGTTAAATCAACAACTTGCGCTTCCGGAGCATTTTCCTTTATTGATTCAATATCGTTATCCATTTCGATTAGTGTTGTGTACTTCTCGCTGGTACAAAGAATTTGGCCGTTAGCTGCCTTCAATGTGAAATAAAAACGTTTGCTTCTCACTTTTCTTTTTTCATACCTTGATTCTGTTTCACAATTTTTACGTACAGCTTCGATTCCTTTTATACAGTTGTGCTTTGCTGTATATCCTTCGCTTATTAGAATAGTTTCTCCGTTTTTTGCCTTTAGATTGAATTGGAATTGTCTGTTTTTTCTTCTGGTAATTTCGAACTTGCTCATGATATAACGTTATTTTTAATAATAAAAACACATTTATCTATTGAAATGTTTACGGAATCGCTATAAATATTTAAACTCCATTATTTTTTTGTAATTTTGCAATTGAAATTCAAACACTTCTAATTTATGCAGGAGAAAATAATTATACTCGATTTTGGTTCTCAAACTACGCAGCTTATTGGGCGCAGAGTGCGCGAACTAGGTACTTATTGTGAGATAGTACCTTATAACAAATTTCCTTTCGGAGATAAATCGGTAAAAGGCGTAATACTTTCGGGAAGCCCTTTTTCGGTTTATGATGATAAGAGTTTTAAAGTTGATTTAAGCGAACTAAGAGGGAAATATCCAATACTGGGCATTTGTTATGGGGCGCAATTTATCGCATACACTAACGATGGTAAAGTAGAACCTGCCGGAACCAGAGAGTATGGACGCGCTCATTTGGGGAAATTTGAAAAAGAAAATCCTCTGTTAAAAGGTGTTGGTGATAATTCGCAGGTTTGGATGAGCCACGGCGATACAATAACTGCTATTCCCCCTGCTTTCAGGGTGATAGCATCTACAGATAAAGTAGAGATTGCTGCTTATCAGATAGCAGATGAAAAAGTTTGGGGTGTTCAATTTCATCCCGAAGTGTCTCATACTACAGACGGAACTAAGATTTTAGAAAACTTTATAGCCGACATTTGCGGATGTAAGCAAGATTGGTCGCCCGCATCGTTTGTAGAAAGCACTGTTGCCGAATTGAAAGAACAATTGGGAAATGACAAAGTTGTTCTTGCTTTAAGCGGAGGGGTAGATTCGAGCGTTGTTGCTGTATTATTAAACAAAGCCATCGGTAAGAATCTTACTTGTGTATTTGTAGATCATGGTTTGTTGCGTAAAAATGAATTCGCCAACGTGCTAAAGGATTATGAATGTTTGGGCCTGAATGTAATTGGCGTAAATGCTTCCGAACGTTTTTATAGCGCGTTATCCGGTGTTACCGATCCGGAGAAGAAACGTAAAATTATAGGTAAAGGCTTTATCGATGTTTTCGATGAAGAAGCTCATAAAATAACCGATGTTAAATGGTTGGCACAGGGCACCATCTATCCCGATATCATCGAATCGCTTTCAATTACCGGAACTGTTATAAAGAGCCATCATAACGTGGGCGGTTTACCCGAAAAAATGAACCTGAAACTGTGCGAACCGCTTCGTTTATTATTCAAAGATGAAGTTCGCCGGGTTGGTCGCGAGTTGGGCATGCCCGAACATCTGATAACACGTCATCCTTTCCCGGGACCCGGACTTGGTGTTCGTATTCTTGGAGATATAACTCCGGAGAAAGTACGTATTCTGCAAGATGCCGATGATGTATTTATTAAAGGTCTTCGCGAGTGGGGATTATATGATAAAGTATGGCAGGCCGGTGTAATTTTACTTCCTGTACAATCTGTGGGTGTTATGGGCGATGAGCGTACATACGAAAATGCGGTGGCTTTACGTTCGGTTACATCTACCGATGCCATGACTGCCGATTGGGCTCGTTTGCCTTATGAATTTCTGGGCAAAATATCAAATGATATTATAAACAATGTGAAGGGAGTGAACAGGGTTACTTACGATATCAGTTCTAAGCCACCTGCAACAATCGAGTGGGAATAAAAAGCCCTATGCAGGGCGAACACGTTATGCAGGGCGGACACAAGACCCGCCCCTATACCATGCGGCATTGTTTAAAATGCACGTTGCATTTTCTCAAATGTAACGTGCATTTTAAAATTACAACGTTGCTGTTGAGACAAATGCAACGTGCATTTGGGAGAAATGCAACGTGCTGTGTTTGGAATAAGTGTCACAATTCTAGCTCCAATTTGCTTTCACCCGTTGATGTTAGGACAGATAATGTCATTTTATTTCCTTTTTTTCTTAGTATCATAACGGTAGCAGTATCCGGTTTGTTGCCGCCACCAATAACCACCGGAAAGTTATTTCCAACACTACCTTTAGCATGATAAGCATAGCGGTGTGTATGCCCGTTGATGCTAACGTTAAAAGGAGCCTTTGTCAATAATCCTCCCCACAGCTCCAAGCAAGGATTATAGGAATTTGGGCGCATGCCATAAATTGGTATATGATGTATCAGCACCCTTTTATTGGCTTTTTTGAAGGCTTTTTCATTCAATTCTTTTTTCAGGAACTTAGCCTGATCCATACGTAAACCTTCAAAATTATTCAATCCATAATACACCCAGGTGCTATCCGGTTTATCTTCTCCACAATCCAAGAGAACAAACCGGGTATCTCCCCAATTGAATGAAGAATACGTTTTATCGCCTGCATAGTCAATAAGGTTTCTTAGTTCGATGGAGTAAGCATTTCTTATTTCATGGTTGCCGCGCATATAGAATACAGGCACGTTGGTTGCCTTCACCCTATCATTCATATAAGTAAGAAAACTCAACGCTTCCTGTTCATCTTTGGGGTCATCAATCCAGTCACCATTGAAGAAAACCATATCGTAACCGGTCTTGCCAATAACATCCCCAATCATATCCATAAGTTTTTTGTTTTTGTGAATATCATTTAAAATGATAGCCGTAAAATCTTTGGTTTGTTCGGAAGGCATTGTAAAGGTGTACACATCGGAGTAAGCAGTTTCACCAAACTCTTTTTTATAGGCCTGATAGAGTGTGATTTCTCGCGAGCATACCCTGTAACTGTACGTCTTTCCCGGTTCCAGATCCGTGAGACGCATCTTATGATGTTTATTGTTGCAAATCATTTGCCCATCTACATATAGCTCTTTTCGTTTGTCGAGTTGGCCGTTTACCCCATATTCTACCCAGGCATAAACAGGAACATTGGTAAACCAGGATACGGTAATACCGTTGTTCGTTGGGTTTTGCAGATAAGGCTTGGTTCGGAAAATATCATCTTTATCGGCTTTCAGTCGGGTATCAACATATACGGGTAGATGATCGGAGCCGATGCGGTTAGTCAGCACATTTCGGCCGAGTACCGAATACGTGTTTCCCGCATTATTGAATCCGTATATGTAGTCTATGCATTCTCGTGGAGTATCAGAGGGGAAAGTGTTTTGCTTCAGGTTGTTTAGCGTAACGAAATGTTTCCGCAATAATTCCTGTTCGGGAGATTCGGGAAAGGAATTCATGTCACCGGCAAGAAATACAGGTTTGGTAAATCCTTTTAGTGCATCTACAATAATGCCAACGGATTCTTTTCTATCGTCTTCATCTAAAGCGAAATGGGTACAGCAAACCACATATTTATTAAACTCGGCAACTAATAATACCCGTTTTTCTGTTTTTCCCGGCAAAGGGATGTGTTTAACGCTCAATGGGGGTTCTTTTGATAACAATCCTACACCGTATTTGCCACCCTGAAAATCAATGGCAGGGGCAAACGTGGGATGCATGAGGACTTTGGCGGCAACTTCTCCTAATACATACCTGCCGTTGGTGCGGGTGGCGGCACTGTCCACTTCCTGTATCGCAACAATATCGGGGACTGCTTCGTTAATTGCAGCAGTAATCCGCTGCATATCCATTTGGTTATCAATACCAATGCAGTTTCGGATGTTGTACGACATAATACGTACGGAGTTTTCTTCTTTTTGAGGAACGGTTTGAGAAAAGAGGGATGTTACAAGTAACAGCATGCAAGAGGAAAGGGAAAATAATTTCTTCATGATTTCGAGATTTAATAAGGTTATTGGGTTTCAAAAGTAATGAAAAAGGGGGAATAATCAAGAATTATTTGTTTGTTCATCAAATGATGATTATATTTGTGGTGTCAAAGTTAACAGCTATGTCAATTGATGAAGAAGGCCTAAATGGCCGGGAAGAGTATCTTGAAGATTTACGCTTCCTCCTCCGGCATGAAGAAGACCTTCTTAAGGAAGGGTGGTATTCGAAAGAGGATCTAGATAAGCTTATCAATGAAGACTGTAAAGGAATCGTTGATTCTTTGATAGATGAATGATTTGGGTAGTCCTTCGGGGCTACTTCAAATCATCATTGTAATAATTGAAAAATGGGGAATATGGAAGAGTTAAAAGAGAAAATCAGAATTTGTTATGAGGAATTCTGTACCCTCAAAACAGAAGAAGAGAGGAAAGCCAACGACATTAAATTTAAAGCGCTAATGGACGCTGTTCCTACAGATCAAAAGAAAATCGCAGGACGGTATCTACGTGAAGTAATGCTTGAGAGAAGAAATTCTAAATCAACAAAAACAGATAAAAACATTAAAAAAGAACTTGAGAATGTTTTAGATGTTATTTCTTTATCTTATATTGCAAAAGAATTCTTTGGAAAAGATCGTACATGGCTTTACAAAAAGATTAATGGCCCACTAATATTTACTGAGGATGAATTAAAAATATTTGCCATGGCGCTTAAGGATTTGGGAAATAAACTAATAGATACTTCTGCTTCAATTACAAGCAATAATTAACTTTGACAAGTTTATAAGGCTTCCACGGGTTGGAAGCTTTTTTATTATCATTTATCTACAATTCAATAATCAGCGGCCTTTCATTCAATAAAACATACTCATACCCTAGCTGTATACATTCCGATTTCAATAATGCTGTACGGTAAAAAGATAATGAAGCATCCAGCACAACGCATCTTGTAGAGAACACGTTGGATAAAGATTCTATACTTCCGGTAAAACCTTTGTTTATGTAAAGATAATCTATCGTAAGCGGATTTGTATTATACTTGTTGTTCCAGCGGTTATCATTCAAGATATAAATGCGCTTATCCTTAAAAACCAAGAGATTATCTACTCTTAGTATCTCATTATCTTCCATGTCGGTAATAACAGACTTGTGACTAGTAATCCCTTTGCGGTTCCAATAATTAGAAAGTGTTCTATATAATCGTTTGGTATCCGGAACAGTATCGGCATGTACCAGCCAAGACTTGCCGTTGTTGTTAATGCAATGCACAACCGGGCAATTGCGCATGTTGTAAAAAATGATATTAGAATGAGTGTTTTTTGTTATTGCCAACCCGGCGTGATGAATTGTGAGAAGCAAGAAACAACCCATTAAAGCAAAAATATATTTCTTCTTATAATGAGTGATAAACCGAAGTGAGATAAGCATTACAAGATAGAATATTATTACATCCCAATGGTGCAGCCATAAATTATCAATAGAAGAATAGGGAAGTGCCTCAATCCATCGTACTGAAGTATTTAAAACTTTTAAGAGGTAATTCAGCGCATCGGCACAAACCTGTGATAACCATACAATCGGCAAAGCGATAATCATAATTACCGCGCCATACACTATTATGGTTACTAAAAGAATTACCCACAAATTGGTTAAAAGAAAATGGGTGGAGAAACGTGAGAAATAGAATATAACTAGCGGAGCTGTAGCTATTTGAGCAGCAATCGATACAGTAATTATTCCCCGGAAATATTTCAGAATCGGATTCCTGACTTCAATCCATCTGTTCATTCGGGGTTGAATGAGTACGATACCGAGAACGGCAATGAAAGACAACTGAAAACCAACATCAAATAACCACATTGAATTATAAAGTAGCATGAAAAAAGCAGCAACGGATAAGGTATGGATGCTCAGTGCTCTTCCGGTATTTATTTGAGACAAGGCAATTAAAGAAAACATACATACGGATCGAACAACAGAAGGCGATAGACCTGTTATAAAGGCAAAGCTCCACAGAAGAATTATGGTGATAATCGCTTGAAGTATTCTTGCTTTCCTGCCTCTTCCGAAGAGCTTTTTAAAGGCAAAATGCATTAGGCCGAACAATAGTCCCACGTGCAAACCCGAGAGAGCCAATACATGACTGGCGCCGGACACCGAAAAAGACTCGCGAATTTCCTCGCTTAATTCGTCTTTATAACCAACTGTTAAAGCTGATAAAACAGCCAGTTCATCCCCACCGAATCCTAATTGTTGGTATTTGCTAAGTAGGTTATCCCGAAAATCAAAAGCAATCTCTTGCATGGAAGAGGAGTTTGAGCGAGACAAGTGCTTCCAGTTTCCCGATTGAATGTACGCGGTTCCGCTAATACCTTTTCTTTGCAGGTATCGGGGATAATCGAACTCATCGGGGTTGCCATTATTGCGGGGTAGGGAAGGTTGAGAATAAAAAAGAATGATATCACCTCGCTTGATATTCTGTACTGCCGAATCTAATGCAAAATAAAGGAGTACTTTCTTCGAGATGGGAAAGGATGAAGAATCGTACCCTGTGGTTACTATCGATGAACAAAGAATATTGTTTGCTTTCTTTTCCGGCGAAGAGGTAACAATGGCACTATAAGCAATCTTTTTATTAACGAAGGAGTAGCCGCTTTCCGACAATTGAAAAGTTGCAAGCGTGATGCCGGCAAGAAGGAAAAAGAGATTGAGAAGAATGCCATAAGTGCGGTGCCACTTAGAAAAGTAAACAATAAACAAACTAAAGAATACAACTATTAATCCTGCTAATAAATAATTAATGGATAAGGGTATACATTCAAAGAATAGATAATCGGCTAGTATTATTCCAATTACCAACGGAAAAAGTAACCGCAGGAAAGGGTATTTCCGAAGTTCGTTTACCAAAGGATATCAGGTTAGAGATTCCGTAGATTGTGGATAACCTGCTCTGGGTTAGCATCAGCAAAGATCGCGTTTCCGGCAACCAGTGCATCGGCTCCCGCGGCTATCAACCGGGCTCCGGTTTCCAGGTTAACTCCGCCGTCTACCTCAATCAGGGCTTTGGAGCCTGTTTTATCAATCAGGTTACGCAGTTCCTGTACTTTAACGATAGTGTGTTCAATAAACTTTTGTCCGCCAAATCCGGGGTTAACGCTCATTATCAACACCATGTAAACATCATTAATAATGTCGGTTAAGAAGGATACGGGAGTGGCGGGGTTAATGGTTACGGCCGGTTGCATCCCTGCTTCGCGAATTTGCTGAATTACCCGATGAAGGTGTGTGCAGGCTTCAAAATGTACATTCATAATGTGGGTACCAAGGGCTTTTATTTCAGGAATGAATTTCTCCGGTTGAACGATCATTAAATGTACATCTAATGGTTTGTCGGTTAACTCGGCTACATGCTTGAGCACAGGGAAGCCAAAGGATATATTGGGAACAAATACTCCGTCCATAATATCAATATGAACCCATTCTGCTTCGCTTCGGTTTACCATTTCAATGTCTTTGGCGAGGTAAGCGAAGTTAGCGGATAAAATGGAGGGGGATATAATTGGTTTCATTGGCTGTTATTATTTGATTTTCATGATGTTTTTCATGGGATCCTGACGACAATCCCATATAGCTGCATTTATACTCTTATCAGTAGAATAGAAAATATAAATTGAATCTAAGTCTTCTTCAGCAGATTCTAACCATAATAGTTTCATAAAGAATATTTTCTTCTCATCTCTTCCTGGGTTTTGTAAATACCAGCTTTTGCACCTTCACGACTTTTCTTCAATCTATCTCTTAATTCACTAGCGGTATATTGACATGGAGGTTGTTTCTTTTCCTTTTTTAGCTCACGTACATATTTCAATGCTGACTCTAATAAACCATCATCATTATTTATTTCTTGAAGCAATTCTCTTTCTTTAGCTTTTATCTCTGCTACTGCCATATTCTTTTCTCTTTTTTACAAAGATAAATTATTCTTTTTGAATTTAGCCACGGATTACGCGGATTGCGCAGATTTTATTTCACGGATTTTTTTTGGTGTTATTTATTCAATGCTCTTTTAATCCGCGTAATCTGCATAACCCGTGGCTAAATATAACCATATTTAACACCCTGGTTTTCCCGAGTTTCACTTATTCTCTTTCCCTTTCTTATTTCTTTTTGTAATTTTGTGCCTCTAAATAAAAACGAAACACATGGGAGGTTTTTTTGGCACTGTTTCAAAAGCGAGTTGCGTTACCGATTTATTCTACGGCACCGATTATAACTCGCATCTGGGCACAAAACGAGGGGGATTAGCTACCTACAGCAAAGAAAGAGGATTTATAAGAGCCATTCACAATCTTGAGAGTTCATATTTCAGAAGTAAATTTGAATCCGGATTGGAGAAGTTTAGCGGAGAATCCGGCATCGGGATTATCAGTGATACAGATGCGCAACCAATCATCATAAATTCACACCTCGGCCGTTTTGCCATTGTAACAGTAGCGAAAATCACCAATCTGCCGGACCTCGAAAAAGAACTTCTCGATAAAAATATGCACTTTGCCGAACTTAGTTCGGGTAGCACCAATCAAACAGAACTTATCTCATTACTTATAATACAGGGCAAAACTTTTGTCGAAGGAATCGAAAATGTATTCAACAAGATAAAGGGCTCTTGCTCCATGCTGTTGTTAACAGAAGATGGAATAATTGCCGCCCGCGATAAACTGGGCAGAACCCCGGTTGTGCTGGGAAAGAAAGACGGTGCGCATGCCATAACCAGCGAATCGAATAGTTTCCCGAATCTGGATTTTGAATACATATCCGACTTAGGTCCCGGGGAAATTGTACGTGTTTACGCCGATAGAGTGGAGCAACTCCGCAAGCCCAACGAAGATATGCAAATTTGTTCTTTCCTGTGGGTGTATTACGGATTCCCCAATTCATCTTACGAAGGAAAGAATGTTGAAGAAGTGCGCTATACCAGCGGCTATAATATGAGTTTGAAGGACGATTCGGAAGTAGACCTTGTTTGTGGTATCCCGGATTCCGGCATCGGACAAGGATTGGGTTATGCCCAGGGGAAAGGGGTGCCCTATAGAAGGGCAATTACTAAATATACACCTACCTGGCCCCGCAGCTTTACTCCAAGCAAACAAGAACTTCGCGATCTGGTTGCCAGAATGAAACTGATTCCTAACCGGTCTATATTACAAGGTAAGCGCATTATCTTTTGCGATGATTCTATTGTGCGAGGTACTCAATTAAAAGATAATGTAAAAGTTCTTTTCGAATATGGGGCTAAAGAAATACACATGCGTATTGGTTGCCCACCGCTTATTTACAGCTGTCCGTTTATAGGATTCACCTCTTCCAGAAGTCCTATGGAACTAATAACCCGGCAGATAATTAAAGAGCTGGAAGGTGACGAAAACAAGAATCTCGAGAAATACGCAACAACCGATTCGCCTGAATATAAACGGATGGTAGCGGAACTAAGCAAAAAGTTTAAACTCACTACACTTAAATTCAACTCAATGGAAACATTGATAAAGGCTATCGGTTTACCAAAGTGTAAGGTGTGTACGCATTGTTTTGATGGGTCGAGCAGGTTTTAGGTGATAATAAAGGTAATAAAGGTTAATCCCAAAATGTTCATTAGGGTTATTTGAAGCAAAAGTTATTAAACTACATGGGTAATAATGCCGCATGGTGTAGGGGCGGGCCTTGTGTCCGCCCTTGAATAAA
>DAIMFE010000095.1:0-11523 GCA_036724805.1 Bacteroides sp. | reverse complement strand
ACAGGGAAAAATATGCCCTGACGAAAAAACATACAGATTTCTGTTGGTTTTCCAAGGCAAACTGAATACCCTGCTCTCTGAATCCGAAACATGACCTCCCAATATTTTAAAAAAAAAGGGAAATAGCTGAATAATGTGAGTGCCGAATAAAAACTGTATTTGCTTTGAAATAGCAAAGAAATTCAGTTGCGGATTTTAGGTAAAATGAAATCCCTTTTTAATTCTTCCTTGTTCATTATTAGATCGGTTTAATGCGAATATAAAGAATTATATCGATAAAGTGCAACCTTATACCTGTTTTTCGTATTCCTGATTATGACACCCCAGTTGGTTATCTCGCTGTCGGCACGAGAAATCAATTTATCCACTATTTGTTACTGAACTTAATTAGAGAAATTTTTCTCTAATTATTCACCCTTTATTCTAATATTACCATTATTATTTATTACTTTTGCGGGAAATTATGAAACCATTTTTTATATAATAGCATGGCAAATGTAATAAAGTTACGTAAAGGCCTGGATATTAACTTGCAGGGCAAGCCTGCCGAAGAGTTTTTTTCAGTAAGAGAGCCTGGAATTTACGCTTTAGTTCCGGATGATTTTACGGGAGTTACTCCAAAGGTAGTGGTGAAGGAGCAGGAATATGTTAAGGCCGGACAACCTCTGTTTGTAGATAAAAATCATCCTGAGGTGAAATTTGTTTCGCCTGTTAGCGGTACCGTAACAGGTGTGGAACGTGGAGAACGTCGTAAGGTGTTGGCTATAACAGTTTTGGCTTCCGATTTACAGGAATATCAGGAGTTTGGTGCAAAGAATGTTTCCGATTTATCTGCTGATCAAGTGAAATCATGTTTGCAGGAAGCCGGGTTATTTGCTTTCATCAAACAAAGACCTTATGATGTAATTGCCGATCCAAATGTAGTTCCTAAAGCCATTTTTGTTTCATCTTTTGATAGCAAACCGCTGGCGCCTGATTTTGAATTCATATTAAAGGGGCAAGAGCAGGACTTCCAAACAGGGCTTAATGCACTGGCAAAAATGGCAAAAACTTATTTAAGTATAAGTGCCAAACAAAAAGCCAACACACTAAAACAGGCAAAAAACGTAACTGTAACTACTTTCGATGGACCACATCCGGCAGGAAATGTAGGCATACAAATAAATCATTTGCTCCCTATTAATAAAGGTGAAACCGTATGGACAGTTGCTGCAATTGATGTAATCATGATGGGTCGTTTCTTTAGACTCGGGCATATTGATTTTTCACGAATAGTTGCATTAACAGGTTCCGAAATCTTCAAACCGGCTTACTGCAAGTTGAAAGTTGGCGCCAAATTAACCAATGTTTTCAGAGGATGCGTTAATACGGATATTGATTTGCGCTATATTAGTGGTAATGTGTTGACAGGAAAGAAAATAGCTGCCGATGGATATCTTGGCGCATTTGATAATCAGTTGACGGTTATTCCTGAAGGAGATGATATTCATGAGTTTGTTGGATTCGTAATGCCAAGAATCAATCAGTTCAGTGTGAGCCATTCTTATCTAAACTGGATTCTTGATAAGGTTATGAAACGCGAGTATAGGCTGGATGCCCGTATAAAGGGGGGCGAACGGCACATGATTATGTCGAATGAGTATGATCGCGTATTACCGATGGATATTATGCCCGAATATTTGATTAAAGCAATTATAACAGAAGATATTGACAAAATGGAGCAACTAGGTATTTATGAGGTAGCTCCCGAAGACTTTGCGCTTTGCGAATTTGTATGTTCTTCTAAATTGCAATTACAAAAAATAGTTCGCAACGGCCTTGATAATCTCCGTGCGGAAATGGCGTAAGCTACAAACTTATAAACTAATAAACTTAAATGAAAGCGTTAAGAAAATATCTCGATAAGATAAAGCCGAATTTTCAGGAAGGCGGCAAGCTCCACGCATTTCACTCTGTGTTTGACGGATTCGAAACTTTCCTCTTTACACCAAACACAACATCGAAATCAGGGACGCATATTCACGATTCTATCGACAGCAAAAGAATTATGACGATAGTGGTAATCGCATTAGTACCGGCTTTATTGTTTGGTATGTTTAATGTGGGTTACCAGCATTTTAAATTTACACAAACAGCAGGTTCATTCATCGAAATGTTCGCTTATGGATTCCTTGCAATGCTTCCTAAACTTATCGTATCATACGTGGTGGGTTTGGGTATTGAGTTTACAATTGCTCAATGGAAAAAGGAAGAAATACAAGAAGGTTTTCTTGTATCGGGTATCCTTATCCCGATGATTGTTCCTGTTGACTGTCCGCTATGGATAATAGCCGTAGCAACTGCTTTTTCCGTTATATTTGTTAAAGAAATATTCGGTGGAACAGGTATGAATGTATTCAATGTGGCATTAGTAACACGTGCCTTCTTGTTCTTTGCGTATCCAACAAAAATGTCGGGAGATGCAGTTTGGGTATCCGGCAACAGTATTTTAGGAATAGGTACATCCGTTGATGGCCTTACTGCGGCAACTTCTCTGGGGGTTGCTTCCGTAGCCACCGACCCAACAGGATATGATCCGTTTTCGTGGGATATGATCACCGGATTAATTCCGGGGTCAATAGGTGAAACTAGTGTTATTGCAATAGTGCTGGGGGCTATACTTCTATTATTTGCAGGAGTAGCAAGTTGGAAGATAATGCTCTCGGTGTTTGTGGGCGGCGCATTTATGGCAGGAGTATTTAATGCTATAGGTCCTGATACGGCAATGGCTAATATGCCTTGGTGGGAACATCTTATTTTAGGAGGTTTCTGCTTTGGTGCAGTATTTATGGCTACCGACCCTGTAACCGCAGCACGCACAGAAAGAGGCAAGTATATTTATGGATTCCTTATTGGTGTTATGGCTATCGTAATCCGTGTGTTGAATCCCGGTTATCCCGAAGGTATGATGCTTGCAATTCTGTTGATGAACATTTTTGCTCCATTAATTGATTATTATGTGGTACAAAGCAATATTTCCCGCAGGGAAAAACGTGCTGTTAAAAATTAACCAAGATGAAAATAAATACAAATAGCAATGCTTATACCATTATTTATGCTTCGGTAATGGTTATAATTGTAGCATTTATACTTGCTTTCACCTCTTCTTCATTGAAAGACATTCAAGAAAAGAATGTGGAATTAGATAAAATGAAACAAATATTGAATGCTTTACATGTAGATTGGAAAGGACAAGATGCGCAGGCACTTTATGAAAAGTATGTAAAAAAGGATCAGATTATTGATGCTAGTGGCAATGTTGTGGCTGAAAACGGAGGTTTCCACAATGTACAGTCGGACGATAAGCTAACAGTATTTGTTGCCGAAGTGGATGGTGAGACTAAATATATTTTGCCATTAAACGGAAATGGTCTTTGGGGATCCATCTGGGGATATATTGCATTAGATTCTGATAAGAATACAGTTTACGGAACTTTCTTCTCGCATGCCGGAGAAACTCCGGGGCTTGGTGCCGAGATTGCTACAGATGGATTTCAAAAACCATTTGAGGGTAAACACATTAAAAAAGGAAATAACGTGGTTTCAATAGCAGTTGTAAAACCAGGAAAAAGTGTTGAAGGTCAAGATTACGTAGATGGAATTTCCGGTGGTACTATTACGTCTGTAGCTGTTCAAGATATGCTAATGAACAACCTGAAACAATACAATAATTTTTTAACTAAATAATATAAGGAGGAAAAAGAATATGAGTCAATTATTTTCTAAGAAGAATAAAGATGCATTCTTAGCTCCGATTAATTTAAATAATCCGGTTACAGTTCAGGTACTTGGTATTTGTTCTGCATTGGCAGTAACAGCAAAATTGGAACCTGCTATTGTAATGGGTTTATCGGTTACAATAATTGTTGCTTTTGCTAATGTTATTATATCATTATTACGTAATACAATTCCTAACCGAATTCGTATTATAGTACAGTTAGTAGTTGTTGCTGCTTTAGTAACAATCGTAAGCGAAGTGCTTAAAGCGTATGCCTATGATGTAAGCGTACAGTTATCAGTTTACGTTGGTCTTATTATTACTAACTGTATCCTTATGGGACGTTTGGAAGCATTTGCAATGGCCAATGGTCCTTGGGAATCATTCCTTGATGGACTTGGCAATGGTATTGGCTATGCTATTATTCTGGTTATTGTTGGTTTCTTCCGCGAATTATTAGGATCGGGAACACTGCTCGGATTCCAGATTATTCCTGAAGGATTTTATGAAATGGGATATATTAATAATGGTTTGATGTTAATGCCTCCTATGGCGCTTATCATTTGTGCTTGTATTATCTGGGTACAACGTGCTCGTGTAAAAGAGTTACAGGAAAAGTAAACCCCTAAAGTTGAAAAAATAAAATGGAAAATATATTAAGTTTATTTGTACGCTCAATATTTGTCGATAACATGATCTTCGCATACTTTTTGGGTATGTGCTCGTATCTTGCTGTATCTAAGAATGTTAAAACAGCGCTGGGGTTAG
This sequence comes from Bacteroides sp., assembly GCA_036724805.1. GTDB lineage: Bacteria > Bacteroidota > Bacteroidia > Bacteroidales > Bacteroidaceae > Bacteroides. The sequence continues at coordinate 6,998 of DAIMFE010000095.1, read as the reverse complement.
GTATTGCAGTAACTTTTGTACTTGTGGTTACACTTCCGGTAAACTACTTGTTGCAAACAAAGATTCTTTCTCCAGACGGAATATTCGGCATCGATCTTACCTTTTTGAGCTTTATTTTATTTATTGCAGTTATTGCCGGTATCACCCAATTGGTTGAAATGGTGGTAGAACGCTTTACCCCCTCATTGTATTCATCGTTAGGCATCTTTTTACCGCTGATTGCTGTTAACTGCGCTATTATGGGTGCCTCGTTATTTATGCAACAGCGTATTAATCTTGATCCAAGCAATGTGCAGGCTATCACAGGAGTTGGTAGTGCCGTTACTTATGCATTAGGTTCGGGTATTGGTTGGTTGCTGGCTATCGTTGGTTTGGCTGCTATTCGTGAAAAGATGGCTTACTCTGATGTACCGGTACCTTTGAGAGGCTTAGGTATAACATTTATCACAGTAGGACTCATGGCTATGGCCTTTATGTGTTTCTCCGGTTTGAATATTTAATTAAAAATACGAATAAACAATGATGTCTTTAATATTAACGAGTATCGGGGTTTTCCTCGTTGTGATTCTGTTGCTCGTCGTTATACTTCTGGTTGCTAAAAACTATCTAACTCCTTCCGGTAATGTTAAGATAACTATTAATGGTGAAAAAGAAGTAGAAGTAGAAAGCGGATTAAATCTGTTAACTACCTTATCAACAAATAAAATATTCCTTCCCTCTGCTTGCGGTGGAGGTGGTTCATGTGCACAATGCCGTTGTCAGGTAGATAGCGGCGGTGGTGAAATCCTTCCTACAGAAAAGGTTCATTTTACCCGTAAAGAGCAACAGGCTAACTGGCGTTTAGGCTGCCAGGTAAAGGTTAAACAAGATATGAGTATCAGAATTCCTGAATCTGTTCTGGGTGTTAAGAAATGGGAGTGCGAAGTTGTTTCAAATAATAACGTTGCAACCTATATCAAAGAATTTGTGGTGAGATTACCCAAAGGTGAACATTTAAACTTTGTATCGGGAGGTTATATTCAGATTGATGTTCCTAAATACGATATTAAATATGCTGATATGGATGTAGAAGAACGCTTCCGTCCGGATTGGGATAAATTTAAATTGTGGGATCTTACTGCGAAGAACACCGAAGAAACAATGCGTGCTTATTCAATGGCAAACTATCCTGCCGAAGGTGATATCGTAATGCTGAACGTTCGTATTGCTACTCCTCCTTTTGATAGAGTTAATGGCGGTTTCCAGAAAGTTCCTCCCGGAATTTGTTCCTCCTACATCTTCTCTCTCAAACCGGGTGATAAAGTAATGGTTTCAGGACCGTTCGGCGAGTTCCACCCGATTCTTGATTCGGGTCGCGAAATGTTGTATGTGGGTGGTGGTGCCGGTATGGCTCCATTGCGTTCTCATATACTTCATTTGTTGAAAACTTTAAAAATCACAGACAGAAGAATATCTTACTGGTACGGTGCTCGTTCGAAAAACGAGATCTTCTACGAAGAAGATTTCCGCGAACTGGAAAAAGAATTCCCAAACTTTTCATTTCACATAGCATTAAGTGAACCGCTTCCGGAAGATAACTGGACAGGTCCGGTAGGCTTTATTCATAATGTGATTTTGAATAATTATCTTAAAAATCACGATGCACCCGAAGATATTGAATACTATATGTGTGGTCCGGGTCCGATGGCTAAAGCAGTTGAAAAGATGCTTTATGATTTGGGCGTTCCACGTAACATGTTGATGTTCGATGACTTCGGAGCGTAAGAAGTTGAAAAAATATGGCGAAACACAGAGACACAGGGTAGAAACTTTGTTCTCTGTGTTTTTATTTTAAGTAATGGCAAAAAGAAAATATAATGCGCCCAATGAATAATACTCTACAAGAAATTCTTCAAAACCTCAAAATAGAAGAATTAAACCCAATGCAGAAAGCATTGCTGAAATCCGAATCGGCAAATAAAGATATAATTCTTCTCTCCCCAACGGGATCAGGAAAAACATTAGCCTTTCTTTTACCTTTGCTACAATCATTCCGTAGTGATATAGTTGGAATACAGGTAATGATTCTGGCTCCATCACGCGAACTTGCATTGCAGATTAATGATGTCTTTAAGTCTATGAAAACGGAATGGAAGTCATATTGTTGTTATGGTGGACATTCTTTTCAGGAAGAAAAAAAATCAATTACTCAAAACCCTCCAGCCCTCATTATCGGTACGCCTGGTAGAATCCTGGATCACCTTGAGCGGGGTAATATTTCCACTGAAAATATCTACACGCTTGTTATTGATGAATTTGATAAATCACTGGAATTAGGTTTTGAAGAAGAGATGAATGATATTATCTCTCAATTAATACAGCTAAAAAAGAAAATGCTTATTTCTGCTACTGATATGGAAACTATTCCTGAGTTTGTAGAAATGCATTTTCCGATTAAATTGAATTTCCTTACTGATAAGAAGGAAGAGGAAAGAATAAAAATATGGAAAGTCCTCTCACCGGATAAAGATAAAATAGAAACATTATTTAAGTTACTTTGCTCATTAAACGGAAAACCGAGTATCGTTTTTTCTAATCACCGTGATTCGGCAGAACGCATAAACAGCATGCTTCACAATAAGAAAGTCTATAGTGAATTATATCATGGTGGTATGGAACAACCGGAACGGGAACTTTCATTGTTCAAATTTCGTAATGGCAGTAGTAATATTTTAGTTTCTACCGATCTTGCTTCTCGCGGGCTCGATATTTCTGATGTGGATCATATTATCCATTACCATCTTCCTGTGAATGAAGAAACCTATACTCACCGAAATGGGAGAACAGCACGTTGGCAGAATACAGGAAATTCTTATTTGATTCTTAATAAAGAAGAAGTGCTTCCATCTTATTTATCAGATAGTATTGAAGAGTATAAGATGCCGAAAAAAACATCATATCCAACCCAGCCGGATTGGGTTATTTTATATCTCGGAAAAGGTAAAAAAGATAAGCTAAGCAAAATGGACGTTGTTGGTTTTCTATATAAAAAAGGAATGCTATCTCGTGATGATGTTGGTAGGGTAGAACTTAAAGAGCATGTTTCTTTAGTTGCAATCAAAAGAAGTAAAATAAACCAATTGTTGGTCTTAATATCCGGCGAAAAGATAAAAGGAATGAAAACTATCTTTCGCGAATTGCGGAATAAGTAGTCTATATTTCTTTTTGCTATTAGTTTCCATTTTTTTTGTGTATACCTTTTCTGACTATAATTTATAAATATGTTATATAACAAGATGAAAAGATAGCACGATTGTAAATTAGGAAAGTGTAGAATGTCTTTTTTCTGACTATATGCACTTTCGTGATAAATAATTTGTTAGTAAACAATTTATTCGTAAATTCGCCTTCAATAGAGCAATAAACTTATTTGTATAACCAATAAACAAACTTCAAATGAAAAAGCATAATTTTAGTGCAGGTCCTTCTATCCTTCCTCGTGAAGTTATTGAAGATACAGCGAAGGCTGTTTTAGATTTTAATGGTTTAGGACTATCTATATTGGAAATAAGCCATCGTTCGAAGGATTTTCAAGCTGTAGTAGACGAAACAGAAGCTCTTTTCAAAGAACTCCTTAATATTCCTGAAGGATATTCGGTTCTCTTTCTGGGTGGGGGGGCTAGTTTGGAGTTTTGTATGATACCCTATAACTTCCTTGAAAAGAAAGCTGCCTACCTTAATACAGGAGTATGGGCAAAGAAAGCCCTGAAGGAGGCGAAAGCTTTTGGTGAAACAGTGGAAGTAGCTTCTTCTGCTAGTGCTAATTATACATTTATTCCAAAAGATTACACTATTCCGGCCGATGCTGATTATTTCCATATTACTACCAATAATACGATATATGGTACGGAATTAAAAGAAGATCTCGATTCTCCGATACCTATGATTGCAGATATGTCATCTGATATTTTCTCTCGTCCGGTTGACGTATCCAAATATATATGTATATATGGTGGGGCGCAGAAAAATCTTGCTCCTGCCGGTGTTACCTTCGTTATAGTTAAGAATGATGCGTTAGGTAAAGTATCACGTTATATTCCAACGATGTTGGATTACCGTACACATATTGAAAACGGTTCGATGTTCAATACACCTCCTGTATTGCCTATTTATTCCGCCATGCTTACACTTCGTTGGATTAAATCACTTGGTGGAGTAGAGGTTATGGAGCAACGTGCGAAAGAAAAAGCTGATATGCTTTATGCCGAAATAGATCGTAACAAATTATTTATTGGTACAGCGGCAAAAGAAGACCGCTCACGTATGAATATTTGTTTCGTTATGGCTCCTGAATATAAAGAACTTGAAGCCGATTTCTCGAAATTTGCTACAGAAAAAGGTATGGTTGGCCTCAAAGGACACCGTTCTGTTGGAGGTTTTCGTGCATCTACATACAATGCCATTTCGAAAGAAAGCGTTCAGGCACTGATTGACTGCATGCAGGAATTTGAAAAATTGCATTAAAATATGAGAAGCAAGAAGTAAGAATTAAAAGTCCATGTGGTATCGATTCTTACTTTTTGATTCTTACTTCTCACTTCTTAATTCTCTAAAAAATATTTATATATGAAAGTATTAGTAGCTACCGAAAAGCCATTTGCTAAAGTGGCTGTCGATGGCATCAGTAAAGTAATTGAAGATGCCGGTTACGAATTAGTTTTGCTAGAAAAGTATTCTGATAAAGCACAATTACTGGAAGCTGTTAAGGATGTTAATGCTATAATCATCCGTAGTGATATTATCGATGCAGAGGTTTTAGACGCAGCAAAAGAACTAAAGATTGTTGTAAGAGCTGGTGCTGGATACGATAATGTTGATCTAAATGCAGCCACTGCCCATAATGTGTGTGTAATGAATACCCCCGGTCAGAATTCCAATGCTGTTGCAGAGTTAGCTCTTGGAATGATGGTATTTGCTGCAAGAAATTTCTTCAATGGCACATCAGGAACAGAATTGAAAGGCAAAAAATTAGGTATCCACGCTTATGGAAATGTAGGACGCAATGTAGCTCGCATCGCCAAAGGTTTTGAAATGGAAATATATGCTTATGATGCTTTCTGTCCAAAAGAAGTAATTGAAAAAGATGGCGTTAAGGCACTGAAAACAGCAGAAGAACTTTACAAAACATGCGATGTGATTTCTCTTCATATTCCTGCTACACCGGAAACGAAAGGATCTATTAATTATAATTTATTGAAAGATACTCCTAAAGGTGCTGTATTAGTGAATACAGCTCGTAAAGAAGTAATCAATGAAGATGAATTAATCAAACTTATGGATGAGCGGAAGGACTTCAAATATGTTTCAGATATTATGCCTGCTGCTGATGCTAAATTCCGTGAGTTTTTTCCTGAACGCTATTTCTCCACTCCAAAGAAAATGGGAGCACAAACTGCTGAAGCAAATATTAATGCCGGCATTGCTGCTGCCGAACAAATTGTTGGATATCTGAGAGATGGTATTGATAAATTCAAAGTAAACTAAATAATTGAAACGCTAAGTTACGCAAGTTACGCAGAGTAATAAATTAAAAATTCCGCGTAACTCGCGTAACTTAGCGTTTATTAAATTCTAATACCCATGGCAATAATAAAACCTTTCAAAGGAATACGTCCTCCTAGGCATTTAGTTGAACAAGTAGCCTGTCGCCCTTATGACGTGCTCAACTCTCAAGAAGCACGTGAAGAAGCCGGAGAAAATGAAAAGTCTCTATACCGAATAATTAAACCTGAAATAGATTTTCCTGTCGGAACCGATGAGCATGAGGAAAAAGTATATGCTAAAGCAGCAGAGAACTTTCAATCTTTTCAGGAAAACGGTTGGTTATTACAGGATGACAAGGAATACTATTATATCTATGCTCAAACTATGAATGGTAAAACCCAATATGGTTTAGTTGTGGGGGCCTATGTACCGGATTATATGAATGGCACAATCAAAAAGCACGAACTAACTCGTCGTGATAAGGAAGAGGATCGTATGAAGCATGTGCGGGTAAATAACGCTAATATAGAACCGGTTTTTTTTGCATACCCGGACAATGACACCTTAGATGTAATTGTACAAAAATATGCTACTACCGAGCCGGTCTATAATTTCATTGCTCCCGGAGACGGATTCGGACATACATTCTGGATTATAGATAACGATGAAGATATTGCTGCTGTTACTGAAGAATTTGCTAAAATGCCGGCTCTTTATATTGCCGATGGGCATCATCGTTCGGCTGCGGCAGCGTTAGTGGGAGCGGAGAAGGCCAAGCAAAATCCAAACCATAAAGGCGATGAAGAATACAATTACTTCATGGCAGTGTGTTTCCCTGCTAATCAGCTGACAATTATTGATTATAACCGTGTAGTTAAGGATCTTAATGACCTAACCCCGGAACAGTTCCTATCTGCATTAGAAAAGAACTTCATTGTAGAAGAAAAAGGAACTGCTATTTATAAGCCGGCTGCACTTCACAACTTTGCACTCTACCTGGAAGGTAAATGGTATAGTCTGACTGCAAAACCAGGCACATACGATGATAATGATCCGATTGGAATACTGGATGTTACTATATCATCTAATCTCATCCTGAACGAAATTCTGGGTATAAAGGATCTTAGATCGGATAAACGAATTGATTTTGTAGGAGGTATCCGAGGACTTGATGAATTAAGTAAGCGTGTAGAAAGTGGAGAAATGAAAGTTGCATTGGCTCTATATCCGGTTTCAATGAAACAATTAATGGATATTGCAGATAGCGGCAACATTATGCCACCCAAAACAACATGGTTTGAACCAAAACTTCGTTCCGGATTAGTTATTCATAAACTTGATTAAAAATAATTGCGATATAAAACAGCTCCCTCTGTCAGAAATGATTTTGGGAGTTTTTTTGTTTAGTAAGCATTGTAAATCCGCCGTATAGGAGCACAGGAGATTTAATAAAGTAGAAATAAAATGGATTGTTT
>DAIMFE010000094.1:0-11752 GCA_036724805.1 Bacteroides sp. | reverse complement strand
CTAATACTGATCATCAATACATACTCCATTAGGGGGAAAGAAGCTTACTTTAAACACCTTTCTACTACAGATGGTTCTTCGCTATCTTCTGCCATATCTATATGGCAAGATCATTTTGGTACCCTATGGATTGGTAACAGCCTGTTAAATAAATATGATGGAAATACACTAAAAACATACCGCTTATCCGAGTGCCTGAACAAACCACAAGACATAAACATAAGTCAGATACAAGGGGGCAGTAATTCTATAATATACATCTTTACCGAACCCGACCTGTTGATATTCGATACATACTCCGGAAAATTTCATGACCCGGGTATAGAAGCCGGATGCATCTATTATCACAACGATAAATTATATTTTGCCAGTGCCAATGTAGTATATACGTATAATCATTCTACAGATGAAATTACCAGGATTTTAGAAACTCCCGATCCGAAAGAAGTCATAACCTGCATGTATGCGGTAGAACAGGATAAAATATGGATAGGTACTAACAAAACGCTATATCGGGTAGAAGAGAAGGAGGTAAGTCCCGTTATTCATTCCATCAACATATCATGTTTGTATATCGATTCAAAAAAGAATGTGTGGGCAGGTACTGTAGATGATGGAGTACGAATGATTTCATCTGATGCTACGAATAAAATAATCACCATCAAGGAAGATAAGGAGATAGATAAAGGTTATCGCCTGTCAAACAATCGCATACGTTGTATCAACGAGGATAACAAACAGAACATATGGATAGGTACCTACGGGGGGATTACCCTATTATCTCCGGAAAGTAAGGATTCTTACTTCTTTACCCATCACGAAAATATTCCCTATTCTTTGCAGCATAATTCTATCTATTCCATCTACAAAGACAGGCAGGGAACCATGTGGGTAGGAACTTACTACGGAGGGGTGAGTTTTTATAACCCAAATGTGGAGTTGTATAAATACTATGGTACCAGCCAAACGGATAAAGATATGCTGAATGGATACATCATAGGTAATATGACAGAGGATAATAGCCACAATCTTTACATTGCTACAGAAGAAGGAGGCGTAAACAAGCAGAACAGAATAACCGGAGAAGTAAAAAGATACAATAAAGAGAACGGCGCTTTACCCCATAATACCATAAAATCTATCTGGTACGATAAAGAGCATAAACAACTCTTCGCAGGCACCTTTACGCAAGGGCTACTGGTTAAGAAACACGGCTCGGAGATATTTGAACCTATAGGAGAAGGGGTACTATCCAACTCCAGGCAAAAGATAATCAGCAAGATATTGCCCTACAATAAGGAGTATATACTGATTGTTACGCAGGAAGAAGTGTACAAACTAGACCGGAAAACATACGATATTACTCCACTGTTGCCCAACAAAGAACTTAATTATGCGGAAACAGGCATTATACATACTTTGTTTTTAGATAACAATGATATTTTATGGGTATCTTCTTTTAAAAAAGGAATTTTCAGAATAAACCTGAAAACATATCATGCGGAATATTTTAATGATACGGAGGAGTATTCCGAAGTTCGCGGATCAACAGTCAGACAGATTATCAGAGGTACGGATAATAATATTTACTTACTGGCTCAATCGGCTCTTCTTGCTTATAATGAAGCTACCAAAACACTGCGTACTATTAGCAAAATAGATCGTTCTTTGGTGGCTAACACCTATTACCACATGGCACGGTTAAAATCAGGACGACTAATAATAACAGCCGACAATACTATTACGTTGCTCGATCCGCGTAGCCATGCCTCCTTCACTCTTTCCCTCTCAAACCTATCATTCATTAAATCGATCAATGAAAGTTGTGGCTTGTACGTGTCTCCTTTAAACGAAGAGATCTTTATAGGTAGCATTGGCGGAATGATCTCTTTATTCGAAGAAGATATTATAACAATGACTACGCCGGATTATCCTTCTTATCGGCTCTATTTATCATCGTTATCTATAAACAACAAACCGGTAAATACTTTAACAAGACCCGACATTCTCAAAGAAGATATTTCTTACAGCAAATCCATCACACTTAATTATAAGCTGAATAATATCAATATTTCTTTTGCCTCATCAGACTATATACACGATAATAACATTGTATACGAATACATGCTCGAAAACTTCGACAGGCAATGGATCACAACTAAAGATAAAACCATCAGGTACACTTCTCTCCCACCCGGAAACTACAACCTGAAGATAAGGGAGCAAAACAATACGAACAAGAAAACCGAACTGGCTCTTATCATTGCCCCGCCTTTTTATGCTTCTCTTTGGGCCTATATTCTCTATGCGCTTGCCGCCTCTTTATTATTATTGTATATCCTACGGTTTACCCGAAAAAACGCCCTATTAAAGGCGTCTTTGCAGGTAGAAGTCAATAAAAAAGCGAATCTGGAAAAACTGAATAAGATAAAGCAGAACTTCTTCACGAACGTTTCGCATGAGTTCAGAACGCCACTCACACTGATTCTTAGTCAGCTGGATATTGCTTTGAAAGAAGAAGGATTGCAACGATCCATCAAAAACAGGCTCCAAAAAATAAAGAAGCATACCAACGAAATGCGGCATCTTATCAATGAACTTACGCATTTAAGCAAGATGGAACAGGGCTACTTTCCTATCAAAGTATCTCAGCAAGACATTTCTCTCTTTATAAAAGATATATATGTGGCTTTTAAGGAGTACGCGCAAATCCGCAATATAACTTTCAAAGGCGATTTCTCCGAAGAGCCTATCAATGTATGGTTTGACTATGTACAACTACAAAAAGTAATCTATAACCTATTGTCTAACGCGTTTAAATTTACACACGAAGGCGGAACCATCACCATCAGCCTCAAACACAAAAAAGATGCTGTAGAAATAGCTGTAGAAGACAACGGGATGGGTATCGAGAAAGAAAACCTGAACGAGATATTCGAACAGTTCTACCAGGTTAGCCAGGGCTCAACTGCCTTATGGATGGAAGGTATGGGGGTAGGCCTCTCTTTGAGTAAAGAGATAGTGAGGCAGCATTCCGGAGATATATTTGTAGAAAGCAAACCCGGGGAAATGACACGCTTTACAGTACGGCTATTGCTGGGAGATGCTCATTTTACTAAGGAACAAAAAGAGGAATGGATACTGAATGAAAACATCTACATGCCTAAGCCATCTGCTTTTGTTAAAGAAAACGGAGAGGAGCGTATGCTGCAATCTTCCGAAAAATCGGGTAAAACGATATTAATTATAGAAGATAACGAAGGATTACTGGAAGTATTGGAGGAAGCATTTGCTACCAATTACCGGGTAATTACTTCTTCAAACGGAGAAGACGGATTGCACAAAGCCATTGAATTATTACCCGACCTGATACTTACTGATATCATGCTGCCGGGACTATCCGGGCTGGAGGTTTGCAAGAAACTAAAAACGCACATTGAAACTTCGCATATACCCATAATACTGCTCACCGCACACGCTTCTTTAAAACAAAACATCGAGGGTTTGCAGTACGGGGCAGACGACTATATCACCAAACCTTTTGATATGGATCTGCTATTATTAAAATGCCATAACCTGATAAAAAACCGTACCGAAATAAAACAGATTGCCCAACACATAACGCCGGAAGATAGCAAAGAAGAGATATTAGCAACGAATAAAGCCGATCAGAGATTTCTGGAAGAGGCAATAGAAGTAGCCGAAAAATACATACCTGATTCGGACTTTGATACTACTATGTGGTCCAAAGAACTAAAAATCGGCAGATCGAAACTATTTCAGAAAATAAAAGAAATAACCGGATATACACCGAATGAATACTTGCTGATTCTTCGGATGAAGAAAGCCACCACCTTATTAAAGGAATACCCCAATTTAACGATAGCTGAGATCGCGTATCAATTGGGCTTTTCATCACCCGGATATTTCAGTAAATGCTTTAAAGAACAATTCGGGGTAACTCCTATGCAATACAGAAACTCCTGATAACTCTCCCATTTATAGACCGAACAGGATGGTAAAATCATCCGAAAACTTATAATATCGTATCGAGTACGATTTTATAAGTTTATGAGTTGAATCATTATACCCGATGATCTAAACTATCTCTAATTTAGCTTATGTTAACCTTTTCCGGGCGCACAAGCCGGAAAAATAAAATCAACTATATGAGAGATCTCTGTAAAAAACTAGGACTTTTATTGCTTTTGGCAGTGTTTTGGCCTGCCGGAATTATGTACTCATCACCCTTCGGAACCCAACCTAATCACAGCAGCGAAAGCGCTCAGCAGGAAAGAAAACTCACAGGAGTGGTAAACGACCAATTTGGACCTGTAGCCGGAGCCACTGTTGTAGTGAAGGGCTCAACAATTGGTACTACTACAGATATGGATGGAAATTTTACATTAGCTAACGTACCCGAAGGAGCTACGATTGTAATATCATTCATGGGTTATGTGGACCAGGAAATAAAGTACCAAAATCAGGCAAGCATAAGTGTAACCCTAGAAGAAGACAGTAAAGTACTGGGCGAGGTTGTAGTAACAGCTCTGGGTATCAAGAAAGAAAAGAGAGCGTTAAGTTATGCTATGAACGAACTGAAAGCTGCCGAACTACAAACAGTACCTACCCAGAGTTTGGGATCATCGCTGTATGGTAAAGCTCCGGGTGTACGTATTGCCTCTACTGCCGCGGGGCCTATGGGGGGTACTAAGATTCAGATTCGTGGCGTTAACTCTATTTCGGGAAGTACCCGCCCGTTGATTGTATTAAACGGTGTACCTATTTATGATAACGACTCTAGTTGGGACGGGCGCGAACGTAACCAAACTCAAAGTGGCTCTGCCCTTAACGACATCAATCCGGACGACATCGAAAGCATGTCTATCTTGAAAGGTGCGAACGCGGCCGCGCTTTACGGTTCGCGCGCTACCAATGGTGTTATCTTAATCACCACTAAAAAAGGGAAGAAAGATTCCGGTTTAGGTATTGAAGTGAATACTTCATATACCACAGACAGGATTGCTTATTTACCTGAATATCAAAATGTATTCGGGCAGGGAACTAAAGGCTTTTTCGATGAAAAAGACGGAAAGAAGATTCCGCAGTATGGTACCTACCGCAGCTTTGGTCCTCGCATGGACGGCACAGAGGTTTTATGGTGGGATGGAAAAATGCGCCCGTTCTCTCCTCAACCGGATAACTACAAAGACTTGTTTCAGAACGGGTTCACCAACATGAACAGTGTATCTATCTCTAACGGAAATGAATTTGCTAACATGCGTCTCTCCTACTCGAATACAAACTATGAAGGTTTTCTTAAGAACATGGAGCAAACAAAGCATAATTTTAATGTAGCCGGAAATATTAAGCTGTCAGACTGGTTATCTTTCGATGTAAACATAACATTCAATCGTACCGAAAACCAAAATACCGCGCCACGTATAGACCGTGTATCCAACTATCCTATTCCAAGAAGTGAAATATCTCAGTTGTACAAAGACCATTATAAAAACGCAGATGGTTATTATCTAACGGATGAAATTGGGCAGATCGCCTCATATAATAAGGATAATATTCTTAATTATATGCTATGGCAGCAGAACGAGAACAGATATACATCTGCTAAAGACCGCTTCATGGCTAATATTTCTGCCAACATCAAGATAATTAATCCGCTGAACTTACGTCTGACCATAGGTACAGACCGCCTCAGGGATTTGAAACAGGACAAGGAAATGTTCAAAAAATACTCTGCCCCCGCAGATATGGGGTCAACCGAAGGTTTATATAGAAAAACGAACGAAGACTATACCAAAAGATTCTATGAAGCCATGCTTACTTTCAATCAAGCATTAAACAGTGATTTCGACCTGTCTTTAGTTGCTGCTGTATCGGCAGAAGATACCAAAGAAAGTAAAAATGTATGGGAATCAAACGGATTGATATATAATGGAATGTTTTCTACTTCCAATGTTAAGAAACTTCCATCTATCGGTACATATTCGGGATTAGGATACAACAAAAGCGAATTACTGTCTTCTGTGCGCAGTTCCGCGCAATTGGCATACAAGCATTATTTGTATTTTGACGTAACAGCAAGTAATGACTGGAGTTCCAGATTACCAAAGGGTTCAAACAGTTTCTTCTACCCATCGGTAGGGTTAGGGTTTGTATTTACAGATGCCTTTAAATTACCGGATTGGCTAACGTATGGAAAGCTAAGGGCATCTTATGCCATAGTAGGTAACTCTACGCCAAACATTTACTTTGCGAACAATGCATACAAAGTAGAATATTTTAGCGATGAAGTTTTGACCAATACATTTAGCGATGAAGTTCCTCCAATGACTATGAAACCCGAAAAGACATACTCTTGGGAGTTCGGTTTGGAGTTAAAAGCATTCAATGGACGAGTAGGAATGGATTTTGCTTACTTTAATAATGAAACCAGAAACCAGATATTGTCTTTAGATATTCCAATCTCGACCGGAGCCAAGAAGCTGAAAACAAATGCGGGTACAGTAGGAAACCATGGTATTGAAATACAATTAACAGGAACTCCTATTCAAACAAAAGATTTTTCATGGGATGCTACAGTAAACGTAAGTTATACTCAAAACAAACTTAAATCATTTATTGAAGGACTAGATGTATATAATATCGGTAGCCCCTGGAGCGCGGCCAACTTTGTAGCAGAACCGGGCCATGCAACGTATACAGTGATGATGAGGAAATGGAAAAGAGATAGCAAGGGCCGTATGATCGTGAAAGACGGAGCCTATGTACAAGAGTCTGATTATACGTACGCGGGTGAAGCAATGCCAAAATGGCTGGGAGGTTTCAGTACTACACTGCGCTACAAAGATTTCTCTTTAACAGCCAACTTAGATGCGCAGTTTGGTGGAAAGATTATATCATTTACCAACAATTACCTGAACTCCAGTGGCGCGGGTAAAGGTTCTCTCTTCGGAAGAGATGAAGAATATGGTGGATTGGCTTATTACATCGAGAAAGGAACCAACAAGAAAATACGATTAGACAGTCATACCGCACAAGTTCCGGCCACTTCTTTAGACGGACGTTTATACCATGATGGTATTATCGCAAAAGGTGTAAAAGAAGATGGTACCGAGAACGATGTAATTGTGGCTGCTGAAAGTTATTATAACTCAAGATATAACCTTGCCGGCTCCGAAGACAATCTCTTTGATAATACCTATATCAAATTCCGCGAAATATCGCTTAGTTATCAGGTTCCTAAAAGTATCTATTCTAAGATTGGCGCTCAGGGATTAACACTTTCTTTGATAGGAAGCAATTTATTCTACATCTATAAAAACCTTCCAAACGTAAGTCCCGAAGCAACACTGGGCACAACAGGCACTAACAACTTTGTAGAGTACACCGCGTATCCTAATATGAGGAGTTTTGGTTTCTCTATTAAAGCCAGATTCTAATCTCGTTCAGCAAAAATTAGTTTAATGTTAAAATCAAGAACATGAAAAAGATAGTATTATATATGTTTATTCCGGCACTCGCCTTATTCGCCTCCTGCGAATCGGAAATGGAAGACAGGCACTTTAACCCGGATGGATTTTCGGATGCAAAAATCGAATATCTATATTCAAGGGGCATCATACGTACCATCGAGAATGATTATGGAGATCATTGGAACCATGTGTTCCGTTTGTTGGGTACTTATACTCAAACACTATCACGAGAAACCGGTAGTGGCAGAACGAATGTGTATACCATTCAGAATGACAAAGCCCGCTGGAACAATTATTATGTGAAAAGGATGCAGGAGTTAAAAGAAATGGAGAAAATATACGATTATGTATTAACTCCCGAACAACAGGCCACATATGTTCCTTACATGGAAACGGCCAAAGTGCTGAAAGCTTTTAATACTGCCATGGCTACAGACTTCTTTGGAGCAATGCCATACAGCGAAGCCTTTGGCGCGAGAAATTATTTATATGGTCAGCCTGTGATCTTAAAGCCCAAATACGAATCGCAGGAAGAAATCTATAATGCTTTATTGAATGACCTAGAAACCGCTGCCAATTATACTAAAACGGCTAAATTGGATGACAAAATTGAAGTACAAAAAGCTTTCAAAGAACAAGATATTATATATAAAGGAAATCTCCAGAAATGGTATAAGTTCGCAAACTCCTTGCGCCTTCGTTATGCCATGCGTATATCTAATGTGGCCGAATCAAAAGCCAAAGAAGTGTTGAGTAAATTATCCATAGATGATTTGATTACCGATAACGCGGATAATGCCTATACATATTATACTGTTACAGCAAACTATAGCAGTAATGGCATATGGAGAGCATTGAGAGAAAGCCAGAATAAAGACAACGGATATGGATTCGCGCCCCAGCTCATGACTAAAATACTTAAAGAATCTCAAGACCCCCGCCTTTATGTATTTTTCCAACCTGCCAGTGATAATGATGGCAATATTATAGACAAAGCCCAAGAAATTCTTTCTTATCCCTCCTCTGCCGATGATGCTATAGAGATTACAACCACCACAACAGCAGCAGAAAGAAGAAATATTTATGGTATCCTTAACACAGTTACTTATCGAAACAATTATAATTTGCCCTATGGAATTGGTATCACCGCGGCCGATGTATATTTATTGTTAGCAGAAGCCCGCGCCCGCAATCTGATAAACTG
Organism: Bacteroides sp.; assembly: GCA_036724805.1. Lineage (GTDB taxonomy): Bacteria > Bacteroidota > Bacteroidia > Bacteroidales > Bacteroidaceae > Bacteroides. Next base: position 3,055 of record DAIMFE010000094.1, on the reverse strand, counting down.
GGGCAACGCGGAAGAGTTCTACAACAAAGGTATTATTCTGTCTGTACAAGAGTATTATAATTACTATACAAAGAGCACTGCAACTACATTGATTGATGAAGATATTGCTTCTACAGATGTTTCGGAATCAACGTTGCAAAGCTGGATAGATTCAAGTACCTATAAGTATGATTCTTCTAAGGCACTGGAACAAATTGCTACTCAAAAATGGATGCACATGGGCATTCTTCAACCTTATGAAAATTGGGCGGAATATCGCCGTACAGATCTGCCTGTTTTATTGGATGATACAGAAAAAGGTATATTATTGAATAAAGAAAAAGCTCCGGTCAGATTCTTGTATCCGGCGATAGAAATTTCCATGAATGGGGATAATTACAGTACAGTATCCGATCAGAATTATCCGGATAAGAAATTATGGTGGGATAAGCAATAGTTTTCAAACAACAAATTTTGTTTATTGAGACTACAGGGCAAAGATAATGTGCATCTATCTTCTTATCTTTGCCCTCACTAAAATATATAAGATGAAAAAACTAATTACATTATCATTACTATTCTTCGCTATGGTATCTTCTACTTATACATTCGCGCAAAAGGAAATGTATAAAAAAGGATGGATCGACTTTAACAAGAACGGAGAAAAAGACATTTATGAAGATCCGCAAGCTTCTATCAATGACCGCGTAGAGGACTTGGTATCGCAAATGACACTGGAAGAAAAAACAGCTCAGATGGCAACGCTGTATGGTTCGGGAAGAGTGCTTAAAGACGCCCTACCCACTCCCGGATGGAAAAGCGAAATATGGAAAGATGGTATTGGTAATATTGATGAGCAACACAATGGGTTAGGATCTTTCCGGGGTGAGTATGCTTTCCCTTATTCAAAACATGTTGAAACCCTTCATACCACCCAGCGCTGGTTTGTGGAACAAACCAGATTGGGAATTCCTGTAGATTTTACAAACGAAGGCATCAGGGGATTATGTCATTATCATGCAACTTTATTCCCTGCCCAAAGCGGACAAGGAGCCACCTGGAACAAAGACCTGATCAGTAAAATCGCGGAGATCACCGCCCTGGAAGCAAAAGCATTGGGTTATACTAATATATACTCTCCTATCCTAGATATTGCGCAAGACCCACGGTGGGGACGTGTAGTAGAATGTTATGGTGAAGATCCTTATTTGGTTGGTCAGCTAGGCAAGCGCATGATTACCGGATTACAAAAACACGGACTTGTAGCTACCCCTAAACATTTTGCAGTTTATAGTATTCCGGTAGGAGGTCGTGATGAAGAAACCCGCACCGACCCTCATGTGGCTCCACGTGAGATGCGTACTCTCTTTCTGGAACCCTTCCGCGTAGGTATTCAGGAAGCAGGAGCGCTGGGAGTAATGAGTTCGTACAATGATTACGATGGTATACCTATTACCGGTAACTATCATTTCCTGACTGAAATATTACGCCATGAATGGGGTTTCAAAGGATATGTAGTTTCCGACAGTGAGGCGGTAGAATATCTTCGAACAAAACACAAAGTATCTAAAGATGCGGTAGACGCCGCTGCCGATGTAGTAAACGCGGGGCTAAATGTACGTACTAACTTTACTCCTCCTTCCGACTTTATCTTACCGCTGCGTGAAGCTGTAAAGCAGGGCAAAGTATCCATGCAAACGTTGGATTCCAGAGTAAAGGATATTTTGAAAATTAAATTTATGCTGGGATTGTTTGATAACCCTTATCCGGGAAATGCGAAAGAAGCAGATAAGATAGTGGGAAATCCGGAACATAGAAAAGTATCTCTGGAGGCAGCGCGTCAATCTGTTGTGTTACTAAAGAACAACAATAGCATTTTACCTTTGAAAAAAGACCTTAAAAAGGTAGCCCTTATTGGCCCAAATGCAAATGAGCGTAAAAACTTCATTTGTCGTTATGGGCCTGCCGATCCTGTTATAGTAACAGTAAAAGAAGGTTTAGAAGCATTACTTCCAAACACTACCTTTATATACGAAAAGGGTTGCGATATTATAGATAAGAACTTTCCTGAAAGCGAAATCATACCGGAAAAGCCAACAGCCGAAGAACAATCGATGATAGATAAAGCTGTACAGGCTGCCAAAGAATCGGAAGTTGCTATCGTGGTATTGGGGGGTTCGGAAAAAACGGTAAGGGAATCTTATTCGCGCTCGAATCTTGATTTACCCGGCAGGCAATTCGACCTTCTAAAAGCAATATACGAAACCGGAAAACCTGTTATATTAGTATTGATTGACGGACGCGCGGTATCTATTAACTGGGCCAACAAATACATTGATGGTATAGTACAGGCTTCTTTTCCCGGAGAATTTACCGGAACGGCTATTGCAGAAGTTCTTTTTGGAGATTATAATCCCGGGGGCAAACTGGCGGTTACTTATCCAAAGTCTGTAGGACAAATTCCTTTTGCTTTTCCTTTCAAGCCCGGATCAGATACAAATGGGCCTGTGCGTGTATCGGGTGCGTTATATCCTTTTGGCTACGGCCTCAGCTATACCACATTCGAATATAGTGACCTGAAAATCACTCCTGAAAAAACAGGGTTGCTTTCAAATGTAGAAGTAAGTTTCAAAGTTAAAAACACAGGAAACAGAGCAGGCGATGAGGTGGTTCAACTCTATATTAATGATGAAGTAAGCAGTGTTACTACCTATACGCAGGTTCTCAGAGGTTTTGAGCGTGTACATTTAACTCCCAAAGAAGAGAAAGAACTAACTTTTACCCTTACGCCACAAGATTTAGGTTTATGGAACCGGCACAATGAATTTGTGGTAGAATCCGGTTTTTTTGAAGTAAGAATAGGTGCATCTTCGCAAGACATAAGACTAAAAAGTAGATTTGAAGTTGTTTGTAATAACTAAAAATAAAGCGTTTACTATCATTATACGCGACACAAATCCAAATATGACACCCGTCCAAATGCAACGTGCTGTTTACCCAAATGCAACGTGCATTTTCGAATTAGCAACGTGCTGTTGAGACAAATGCAACGTGCTGTTTGGAGAAATGCAACGTG
>DAIMFE010000093.1:0-12077 GCA_036724805.1 Bacteroides sp. | reverse complement strand
ATAAAAAGATGGATGGAAAAATTACTGTGGAACTAATTGAAAACTTTCTCAACCTTTTATGTATTGAAATGTTGGGTGGTGCTAAGATGTTTAAAATTGAACTTAAAATTGTGGGTGAGAAGTGAGAAGTAAGAAAAAAAGGTTTCCACATGGTGTAGGGGCGGGCTTTTGTGTTCGCCCCTACGGCATGCGGCGTTTTTATTCTGATGGGTGTTTTGGGATTATTTATTTAATCCCGATCTTCTTGGCTATTTCCTGTGGTATGGCATCTTTATGCACTACAATATTCATCGTTTTGTATTCTACAAAAGTTTTAGAGGCATACCAGGTACCATTGTATTTATTGTTAGTGCCCCATGAGTTTTTCACCATGTAATAAGGTTTCCCGGTTTGATCCTTGGCGATGCCGTAAATCTGCATACCATGATCATCGGTAGTTTCCCAATTATCATAAGCTAATTGGCGTACTTCCTGATTGATCTTTTTCTCAGGTCCGGGTTTCGAAGTAGCTTCTTTGCGTTTATCTTCGGAGGTTAAACCGGTCCACCGCGCCATATCCGAGCCAGACAAGTCGAGGCGTTCCATATCAGGAACCACAGCAACACCATTTCTGCTAAATCCGATTTCACTCACATCGCTGGCCCATGCAACGGTATAACCGTTATTAACAGCATTGTCTACAATATTCATCATTTCGTTCAATGGCACATTCCATGATAAGGCATTGCGCCAGTTGTCCGGAATTTCCAGAGCAAATTCTGTATAGAAAGGGTGATGGGTAAAAGAGGTGATTGATATATAATCGTCAGGATTTAATGCTAAAGATTGAGCAAATGATTTTGGTGTATACTCTTTCCCTTTATACGTAAATTTTTCGGGACATTCTCCCAGATAGGTATTATAAACGGCAATAAGTCCTTGTTTCCAAACCGGGGTTAATTTGTTGAGTTTTCCTTTTGCTATGGCATTAATATAGCCGGCAGCTACCGCGTCAATTTCGTTATGTATGGGCAATTCTTCTCCATATTTAATGCCCGGCATGGCATCTTGCGGCACAATTCCATTGTTTTTCCATGTATATAATACATCGTAAAAGCTGCCCCCCGGCGAAAATCCGCCATCGCCATGCATCCTAACATATCTGTCGGCACGATCAATCATGGTGTTATGAACAACAAACATTTCTGCAAGGTCATATTCACCTTTTCCTGTACGGAGAAGTTCGGATTCCATAAATCCAATTCCCGAAAAGCTCCAACAAGTGCTGGAGCGGTTTTGGTTTTTAACAACTGTTATGGGGTTTTCTTTAATTGTGGTGAAAATAAATCCCTCCTGGCTTGTGGTTTGTGCGGTGCCGCTTAGAGCAAAGGTGAACAGTGCGGCGGTAAAAAACAATTTTTTCATACTTTTTTTATCTTAAAGTTATATTTATATAAGTGCATATCTTTAATTTATGCTATCGCTGTGTTCTATATTCTAGTATAAACTAATTTTGCTCACTTACTTGAAGCAAAGATAGTTTATTTTATAGGTTTTCGAAAGGTATCTGCGAAACGTAAAGTGAAAAATAGGGAATTTTAGTGTACATTTGTATAATCAATTATTCTAGTTATGAAATTAAAGAGTTTACATATTGCTAATTATAAGATATTTAAAGGTTTTGAGATTGATTTTTGCATAGATAATTCTCCGGCAGATATTATTGTGATTGCAGGTGTTAACGGAACGGGAAAAACCACTTTGCTTAAAGAGGTAATAAAAGGACCATGGGATGGATTTCAGAATGCACAGGCAAGAATAGTAATTACAAACCAGGAGAATCAGGACGGATTGGCTTTTTCGGTAAATCAGTTTAGTATGTTCAGCGATGATTCTCATATGATTTATCTGCCTGCTTCGGTGGTAAAGACCGATAATCTTGCCGCTTCAATAATTAAATATGTTGATAAACAAATTTATGAGGAAAATAAAACCAGCGCGGAGGCTTATGTTGAGGTGCAAAGAATGATAGACCTTATTTTTAAGGATTTCGATCTGAATACTCGTTTCTTTGGGATGAATCGTGATAAAGACCTTATTTTTACCAATTTACAGAATGAGCGATTTGGAATTAACGGTCTTTCGGCAGGCGAAAAACAAATATTAGGTAAGGTATTTCCTCTCTTTATCAACGAAATGCGGGATAAAGTAATCTTGATGGACGAGCCGGAAGAGTCTCTGCATCCTTCCTGGCAAATTAATCTGGTGCCGGTGCTTCGGCGTTGTGCAAAGGAAAATAATTGCCAGTTTATATTGGCAACACACTCCCCGCAAATAATTTCATCGGTTAAGGCCGAAGAATTACGTCTGCTGGTTCGTGATGAAAATAGTAATATTCGTAGCATTACCTGTTCGGAAGGCCCCTATGGCTGGACGATTGAAAGAGTATTGAGCGAAATACAAAGGGTGAATTATTTCAGAGTTCCCGAAGTGGAAGTTAAACTGGAAAAACTTCGCAAAATGATTGGCCGGAATGAATATGATACAGATTCTTTTAAAGTTCTTTGGACAGAGATGGAGGCGTTATTGGGCTATCCGGATAAAGACTTGGTTTTAATGCGAATGGAGATTCTCCGCAGAAGAAAAAAGAATGAAGAGAATTGATAAACAACAGGCACCTGAGTTCTTTACAGAGTTTGTGCGAAAAAATAGTCCGCAGCAGTGGAATGATATTACTCCCGTTAGAACTAAATTGCGCCAATGTCTCAGAGAAGAGCAACAGTTATGCTGCGCATATACGGAAGTTAATTTACCCGATAGCGGTAAATGTCATATCGACCATTTCAAAACACGAAACCTGTTTCCGGAGCTTACTTTTGATTATAATAATCTTCTCGTTTCGTGCAACCATGAAACATACGGTGCAAAACATAAAGATAAAAGAATTAAAAATAAAGAAGATTATACCGATCTGATAAATCCTGTTGAAGAATCATCAGATGAATATATAGAATATACGTTTCTTGGTGATGTGGAAGCTCGTAACAATTCGGCAAAGGGTAAAAAAACAATTGAATATTTTAACCTGAATGAAAAATATCTGGTTGAACGTAGAAAAACTGTATTAATTGGATTATCGCAGCTGAAAGGCTTTACAAAAGATGAAATGATAGTATTGTTTGGGGAATTCGAATCTATGATACGCCAACTTTATGAATAATAAAACAACAATTACCCCCACTACGGCATTAATACTTGAAGGTGGAGGAATGCGGGGTGTTTTTACCTGCGGAGTTCTGGATTATTTTATGGATAATAAAATCCGGTTTCCCTACACTATTGGTGTTTCGGCAGGTGCATGTAACGGGTTGTCGTATATGTCGGGCCAGCGGGGAAGAGCCAAGTTTAGCAATATTGATTTACTGGAAAAGTATCACTATATAGGAATAAAGCATCTTTTTAGGAAAAATAATATCATGGATTTTGATTTGCTTTTCCATGATTTTCCCGAACATATACTGCCCTATGATTATGATGCTTACTTCTCTTCTGCCGAGCGGTATGTTATGGTAACCAGTAATTGCCTCACCGGAGAAGCAAATTACTTTGAAGAAAAAAGCGATAAAAGCCGGGTAATTGATATCGTTAAAGCATCCAGCAGTTTACCAATCGTTTGTCCGATAGCTTATGTGGATGGAATCCCTATGCTGGATGGTGGAATAGTTGACTCCATACCTTTGCAACGCGCCATTAACGATGGCTATAATACTAATAATGTGGTAGTTTTAACCCGTAACCGCGGGTATCGGAAAGAATCAAAAGATATTAAAGTGCCCTCTTTTCTTTATCGTAAGTATCCTAAAATACGAGAAGCTTTAAACAAACGGAGTATAATATATAATGCCCAACTTGATATGGTGGAGGATATGGAGGATAAGGGCTTAATAACGGTTATTCGTCCGCTGGCTACGGTAGTAGTTGATAGAATTGAAAGGGATGTAAAAAAACTTACCGACTTCTACGAAGAAGGCTATAAATGCGCCTCACGTATATTCTAGCCAAGTGCATACCCCTATTGGTTTATAGTATAAGCCGATTTTGCTCGCTTTTGTAATTCTGTTGTATCCTTTTTTGAATCGAAATTTGCTTCTTTTACTGTTTTAATGTGTGGTTTCTCCTTTTATCGAAAAAATCACCACATTTCATTTGGTAAAGTTTAATAAGTTGTTTACATTGCTGAAGTTAATTCTCATAATATTTTAATTAAATCTAAATCCGTAGAAAGGCGTATATTTAGGTATTACGGTAGTTTTTGGTAAGTTGTATTAGTAAGGGAGGTTGCAACAATAATAAAGAAATTTCAATAGGTATTAGCTAACATGTTCAATTGTTGTATTTCCATCCCAAAAAGCGGGGGATCTCTTGAAAGCGGAATGCTTCTAAGAGATCCCCAAATTCTATTTTGCTAATTCAATCCTCTATTCTCAAGTAATGGTTGGGTAGAAGGTTGTTTTCCTCTAAAGTTTACATACATATCCATTGCTTCATCGATACCTCCCGGTGTTAAAACATATTTCCTGAAATCATCGGCAACTTTTGAGTTGAAGATATCACCCGTTTCAACAAATGCCTGATAAGCATCGCAATCCAATACTTCGGACCATATATAACTGTAATAACCGGCAGTATATCCGCCCGCCATGGTATGATTAAAGTAGGTGCTTCGGTAGCGCGAAGGTATTTGCTTTAATAACCCCCTATCACCCAATATTTTATCTTCGAACTCGATTGGGTTGAGGTTGGCAGGTGTTTCTTTCAATACATGATAATCCATATCCAGAAGAGAAGCTGCCAGGTATTCTGTTGTAGCAAATCCCTGACCATATTTTCCACTTTTGTCTAGCTTCTCAATCAATTCGGCGGGAATAATTTCTCCGGTTTCAAAATGTTTGGCATAAATTTTTAATACTTCCGATTCGAACACCCAGTGCTCCATGATTTGCGAGGGAAGCTCTACAAAATCACGTGGCACCCCCGAGATTCCGTAATAATGAACATCTTTGAATAAATTATGCAGTGCATGACCAAATTCATGAAATAACGTATTGGCTTCATCGGCACTTAATAGAGCCGGCTGTCCGGAGGTTGGCTGACTAAAATTGCAAACGATGGTTACAACCGGTGCCACGCGTTTATTGTTTTCGTACGTTTGCGATCTGTAGGTTCCGCACCAGGCTCCGCTTCGTTTGCTATCGCGTGGAAAATAATCCATATATAACACGCCCAGGTGAGTGCCGTCTTTGTCTTTGCATTCAAAAGCCTCTGCATCGGGATGTGGTAAAGGAATGTTTCTGATTGCTGTAAACGAAATACCATACAGTTTCTTGGCTACATAAAATGCTCCTTCCCGAACGTTTTCTAACTTCAGATAAGGCCGTATCTGACTTTCATCCAAATCGAACTTGCTTTTGGTGGCTTTCCCGAAATAATAACGCCAGTCCCATCCTGCTGCTTCAAAGTTTTTTCCATCTTTCTTTATTTCAGCTTGAATATCGTTAAGTTCTTCTTTTGCCTTTTTCAAAGAAGGAGTCCAAAGTTCGTTTAATAAGTTATAAACATTTGTTTCGTTTTTTGCCATTCTTTCTTTAAGTACAAAGGCGGCAAAATCATTATATCCCATTAATTTTGCTTTCTCCAGGCGCAAAGCGATTAATTTCTTAACAATTTCGTTGTTATCATATTCGTTACCGTTATTTCCGCGATTAATATACGCTTTAAACAATTTCTCCCGCAGTTCGCGATTGTTTGCATTTTGCAGAAAAGGCAAAGCACTCGGGTTTTGAAGTTTGATAATCCACTTGCCTTCCATTCCGGCTTTTTTTGCTTCTGCAGCTGCATTGGCCATTTGCGAAGCGGTTAATCCGGATAAATCCTTTTCGGATTCAATCACCAATTGATATTCGTTGGTTTCCTTTCTCATGTTCTGCGAAAAGGCAATTTGCAAACTGGAAATCTCACTGTTTAATTTTCTCAGCGTTTCCTGTTCTTTTTCTAACAGATTGGCTCCTCCACGTTCAAAGCCTTTATAGGTTTCTTCTATCAGTTTTAGCTGCTCTTTAGTTAATCCCAAATCATCTTTGGCATTGTACACTGCTTTTACACGGTTAAATAAAACAGGGTTTAAGCGAATGTCATCACTGTGTTTCGAGAATAAGGGAGACATTTCTCTGCTAAGTTCATCGAGTTCATCGGTGGTGTTTGCACTTGTGAGGCCAAAAAACACAGTGCGAACTTTCCTCAACAGCTCACCGCTTTGGTCCATTGCTACTATGGTATTCTCGAATGTTGGTTGCTCGGGATTATTGCATATGGCTGCAATCTCTACCATTTCTTCTTCCATTCCTTTTAATAATGCAGGTTTAAAATGTTCTGTTTTTATTAAATCGAAGGGTGGTACATTAAAGGAGGTTTGATATTCAGTAAAAAAAGGGTTTTTACTGTTAATGTTGGGATCAGAAGGGCTGCATGAACATAAAAATGCGATAAATGCCGTAGCTGTAATAATTTTCTTCATATTTACTGTTTTTTTTATAAGTTGGTGTTTGTTAGCCAAATATACGAATAAATCGGTAAAAAGGAATGATGTTTTTTACATGAACAGTAAATAAGAACATCCAAACAGAAATTTGGAGCTGGTTTTATTGATTTTTTATTATTACTTTTGTACAAGATTGAAATGATTCTAAAAGATGTTTGTTTAATAATAATTTATAATAATAGTTATTGGCACTGGAGGTGATGCTCCATGATTCTAGTTTATATATGAGGTAGGGATTTATAATTCTTGTTTAGGCCAATAACTTTTGCACCTCTTTTGTCGGTAGACAAGGGAGGTGCTTTGCATTTAAGGATACCCCTCTAGCGCAGCGATACCCCTCTTCTTTTCAATACTTCCCCGGCCTTAAATGTTCCAGTTTTAAAATATAACTTTTCAAGATGAGTAAAGGAATAATTCCTAATATGCCGAAAGAGCAATCAACCAGCTGCCAGTAAAAAGGAATATGGCGGATAGCTCCACAAATAAAAACAACGGGCAGAATAGCTACACATAATATCATTGCCCAGTAAACGATCCATATATTGCGAACCGGTTTAAAATAAACCCCAATAAAAGCTATGGCTATGGCAATATGAGCAAAGGCCAGCCAGTCGGTACCATAAGCCAGAAACGGATAAGATTGATTTGTGTGGCGAATCCCTTCGTACACCCAGGCAAACCAATGTTGATGCCCCGTATATGTTTCGACCGGGAAATTACCGGATATACCCAATAATTTGCATAAAACTTTCAATTCTGTTTCGAGAGGAAATGCAGTTATGCCTGATAAAAAAAGTGCAGCCATAAAAAACAAAACCAGTAAACGGATGATCCGCAGCAATCGTTTTTCCTTTCCAAAGTAGCTCATCGTATAATCTTAATAGGTTTGCATATTGTGTTTTTACAAAGATATGGATTCTTTTATACATATTATTATTCGATTTTTCTTTTTTTATTGTTTCTTTTTTCACTTTATCTCATTGAATATTAGTAATGTACCAAGTGTAAGTGATTTTTTTTTCTTTTTTTGATGCAGTAATCCGCGATAGAGGGCATTTATATTCGTGTACGTACAATTTTATTATGGTGCTCTCGTGTTAACCTCCGGGAGTTAATTACAAACTAAATTTAAATTAAAAAGTAAAAATGAAAGCTATCTTAAATTTGAGAAAATCTATCGTGTATGTTGCGGCATTTGCTGCTATGTTTTCTTTAGCATCTTGTGATGATGATGACGATGATACTCCAAAAGTAATGACTCTTGCCAGTGTAGAGGGAACTTATGAAGGCGGAATGGCAGTAAATCCTATAACAGCAGCACAAGCTACTGATGAAAAAGTTTTTCCATACGAAGTTAAATTTCAGGTTGAATCAGGAAAAATTGCGACCGATAGTATTCCTTTAAAAGAATTTCTTCTTGCTATTGGAGAAACACCACAATTAGCAGATGAATTGGTAAAAGAAATTGGAAAAATACCGTTTGAAGCATCGTATAAAGGCGACTTAAATGCAGCAAAAGATTCTATCTACATGACTGTTACAGCATCACCAATTTCATTTGAATACGAAGTAGCCGATGAAGGTGGTAAAACCGCAACCAATAAAGTAGAAATTGCCATCACAGCAGCTGACAACAAAGCAAATTCATATTCGGACAAAAAAATACTTAAACTGAATTTAATTGTTGATGAAATTAAAGTTAATGAAGAAGCTGTAGAAGATTACAACAAACAAAATATTGTAATCGAGCTGAATCAGAAATAAGCAGCAAACCTAACTTAAAACTTATTTTTTGTTCCTAATTACCATAAAATCCTAAAAAAATGAGGTAAAGTTGACAATGGTCATAATTCTTACTATATTCAAGAAAATTATTAATCTAAACTTATGAGCGACTTGAATATAATGGAAATCGGCAAAAATGCCAAAGAAGTATGGACGGTTCTGAATCGTACAGTTTCCGGAATCAGTATCCAGGAGTTATGTAACCAGCTTGCTTTATCTTTTGAAGAGGTAATTATGGCAGTTAGATGGTTAGCGAAAGATCATAACATAGGTTTAGCCAGTAAGAATGGTAATTTACTGCTAATAGGTGCATAGAATGTAGGGGCGGGTCTTGTGTCCGCCCTGTATGTATTAATTCCATAAATATGGAGTGTCTTCTAAAGGGTGAACACTGTTTTTATCGTGTACCTTATTAAATGGATACTGACCATTCCACCACAGTTTATATAGTTTAGCTACTTCCAGAACTTCCTCGTCTGTTACAGAAATGTATGCTTTTTCTCCATCAATCATTGCTTCTTTTACTAAATTGCCACTGTTGGTAGGGTATTTTTCATTTCGGGCAATGCCTTCAATGGTCCAGAGAAGCCCTTCTCCTAAACGTATTGAACCATTGGCACTAGCAATGGGTTTAATAGGGTATCTTTCGGGCATTATTGTAAGATCATCCACATATTCCAGTAATTCGGAAATTTGTTCTTTCCGGAAATTAGGAACAGCTCTGTATCCGTTTTCATCTGTTACGCTATAGGTGCCTTCTTTCAGCATTTGGATATAGTCGTCCACCTCAGGATAGTCATAAAAACTCCTGTCTTCTTTGTGGCAGCTTGCCAAAACGAAGAGAATGAATCCGAGAAATAATAAATTCTTCAACTTGTTCATAGTAGGTTTTTCTTAAGTTATTTTAGGCCTTTTCTTATTAGACGTTTCAGAATTATAAAAGCTGCAAACAAAGGGTTAATTAATTTTAATTTCTGAAAAGTTTAAGCACTTCTTCTTTGTAAGTGGGTGATATTTCGATTTCAGTATCATCTTCGAGTACAACATACCCGCCCGAATTTTTAAAATAAGATTTAACGCAGTGAAAGTTAATGATATGCGATTTATGTACCCGAATAAAAGGGAACGGTAATAGTTCTTCGAAATGTTTCAAGAACCGGCATACCATTTTCTTCTTTTTGTTGCGCAGGTAAATATCCGTAAAATTGCCGTTACCCTGAAGCCGGATGATTTCTTCCATCTTCACAATTTCAAATCCTTCGAGGGTAGGTAAAATAACCTGTTGCTTTTCGGGCTTGGGTTCGTGGAAGTTTTCAAGAATTATTCTGTTACGATTAAACATCTCCTGGTTAATAATATGCTGCTGTACTTTGTTAACCGCCATAATTAATTCTTCAATGCTAACGGGTTTAAGCAGATAATAAGCAGCGCTTTGGTTGAGTGCCCGTAGCGAATATTCGGAAAATGCAGTAACAAAAATAGTTTCAAAATACAGCTCTTTACAGCCTTCAAGTACATCGAAAGCATTGCCGAAAGGCATTTCAACATCCAGAAAAACAAGTTGTGGCCGGAGTTTGTGTAGTAAAGGAATGGCTTCTTTGCAATTGGCAGCTTCGCCTATAATAGCAATTTGCGGACAGTATTTGGTAAGATAGTTCTTTAATGCCTCTCGTGCCGCTGTTTCGTCTTCAACGATTACGCTTGTTATTTTTTGCAGTGTGTTCATCTTTTATCTGTTTCTTGTCCATAACAGGAAATGAAAGTGTTACAATCACCCCGGAATCTTCTTTCGGCTTATCGGTTATTTTCATAGAAATATCCAAATGATACAAGGTGTTGAGCAATTCAATCCGTTCGCGCGTGTTCGATAATCCACGGGAATTGTGTTGTTTTTGGTGAGCTGTTTTTAACTCTTTGCTATTTGCCAGGCCAATTCCATTATCATCAATTTTAGTAATTATCCTGCCTTCCTCCGGTTCAATCGTAAGATTGAGATATCCTTTGGTTTCCTTATAACGCAATCCATGCCAGATGGCATTTTCCAGTTGCGGTTGAATTAACATGTTGGGGATATATAAATTGTCCGCATCCAACGTTTCATTGATAATAATATCATAGGTAAACTTATCCTGAAAGCGCAAATGTTCTAGTTCGAGATATTTTCTTAACTGATCAATTTCGGTAGTAAGCGATATAAAATCCTTATTGGAGTTTTCCATAATATTGCGCATCAATCCGGAGTAGGAGGTAAGGTATTTATTGGCTTCCAGCTCATTATTCTCCGCGATAAACTGATTCACGCTGTTTAAGCTGTTGAAGATGAAATGCGGATTCATCTCTCTGCGTAAAGATTGTAAGGCTATTTTTTTATTCTTTTTGTTGATAGAATACAGCGATTTCGCAATAATTGCCACAAATGCCAAAGCTAGTATCAGAAAGCCCGATAACATGTTATTATAGATGTTCTTTTTAACTATCAATTCATCTTTTAAGGCTCTTTCTTTTTCGAGTTGGGCTATTTTATCCTCATGTAATTGAAAAATTTTCTCATCAACAAGCGTACTATCCCCTTTTATAAGAGTATCTAAACGGGTTACGAAATCCTGATAAATTTCTATTGCTTTATTCGATTGTTTCTTATCCTTATAAAATCGGGTTAAGTGTAACAGTATGTTTTTAGCTTCTAGTGTTTGATTGTTTTGCAAAGCAATCTCATAAGCTTGTTTCAGTGATGAAATCCCTTTCTCTACATCTTTGGCTTCGAAATAAGTTTTAGAGAGCTTTTGAAGCTGGTTCACTTCCTTAGCAGGATTAGCTGTGTTTTGAGCATCTTCCACAAGTGAGCGATTTATGGAGATCGCTTTATCATACTGTTTATCGGCAGCATATACTTTGGCTATCTCTTCTTTTATCTGGGTACTTTCTTCGGATGTTTCCTGCATAAGATCCAACGCGCTTTCAAGTTCTTGAATGGCTGCGTCCTTATCATCCATTTCAAGTTTCACCTGCGCCATTTGCTGATAAGCCAAAGCCGCATCCTTTTTGTTTTGTGTAGCGGTATTCAAATAAATATTACTTTCGATGTATTCTGATTGCGCTGCCAAGCTGTTGCGGCTCTTTAAGCGGTTTGCATCGTTTGTATTTATCTGTGTAAATTCTTTCCGGGTAGTTGTTTTGGCGGCTAGTTCATAACTTTTTATCGAAGCTTCAAATCTCTGCTGCAATTCCTGTGTCTTGGCAAGTTCGCGATAGGCAAACGCCTGCTTTTCTTTAATTTTATCTTGGTTGTATAAATTCGCTGCTTGTAGAAAATAAACTTCTGCTTTGGCATAATCTTTTTGAGAAGCCAATTCTTGGGCAAGAAGTATATAATCATCTGCAACCTGCCTGTGCGATTTCTTATTTTCCAGGCTTTTAGTAACGTTTACGGCTGCTTCTTTTTTGCTTATTTTTTTTCTAACAGGGATACTGTCCTGTCCCCAAACGAAAACAGGAAGAAGTAGGAAGTAAAAGTAAATCAGCCATTTGGTTTTCATGGCGTAAAGATAGTGATTTTTCAGAAATGCGGTATTGTTCAAGAGATTGAACCATCTAAATTTAGCAACAGGTAATGACTTAGAAACTACTTAACCGCTTTACCCCGCTTCATTTTTCACCAATTCAAATAACTCTTTGTGATGAATACAAAGTTAATTAAAATCTGTCAGGAGGAGGG
>DAIMFE010000092.1:0-12251 GCA_036724805.1 Bacteroides sp. | reverse complement strand
ATATTTATTTATTGAAAATGGAAATTCCGTTAGATATATGGTTTATTATTTAAATTGATTGTTAAATTCATCACCATACATTGCTACATTAACTACATATGCAACCAGATTCTTTAAGAATACCTGAGAATCTTCATTCATTGAATTCCATTGCTGATAGACACCCAGACATCCAAATAATTCAAAGTCGCCAACAATCAACAACTTATTAGCTGGGTCAACACCCACATCCATAGTACCATCTTTCATAATAAGAGGTATGGTGGTTGCTGGCCAGTTTGTAGTTGTATTATTATGTCCGTCACCATTCATATAAACAACATTGTCTATATTTACAGGTGTCCTATCGGATTTTTTAAACGGACCTGTTGTGGTGAGGTATTCCCATATAGCAGCTCCTTTATTTTCACTATCGCACCACGCTTTTGCCTCTGTAAGATACCTTTTGGTAGGAATAGGGCGGTTGGCAGATCTAAAAGTATATGATAAGCCCAATGTAGCTAAGAATTCACGTTCATTGAGCCAAACATGTTCAGTACACATTATTGCAAAATTCTTATCATTTGCCCGAAGCCAACTTCTCCATATATCATAGCGACCTGGATATATTGCATTAAAGTTCATAATAGCTGTCCCGGATAGAGGGTCTGAACCTATTCCTTTACATTGAATAGACTTTTCTCCTGTATACACCACACCGTTAGGACCAAAATTATTTGGATCTTTCATAATATCACGGAAGTGAGTAAAATACTTCGCTTCCGGTACACTAGAAGGAGTGTAAAATCCAGCATACCCCCAAAATCCGGCTGAGGCATTATAAGATTGTGCATACAGTGGGGTAATTGGTATCGATCGTTGGGTTATATTTAAAGTTTTATTTATTTCGGTTCCGTCTATTTCAACTTTAACTATTCCCTTGGCACCCATTCCTTTTGTTTCATCTAAAGTAACATCGAATGTTCCTCCGGAAACTCCGGATATGCTCATGGTTCCCGGTGTTCCAAAATAACCTGTTCCTTTTGACAGGGTTAAAGTAGCTTTCCAGGGAGCGGTAGAAGTAACCGTTATTTGATTGGTGGTACCTCCGCTAGCCTCTATAGCTTCTACTGTTTCAGGATTAATCGACAAAGAATGTTTAGCTTGATGTATTGCTATTTCCTCATATATTCCCGGTGTATCTTTCAGGCGTATTCTAAACGTTGCAGTTTGTTCAGCATCACGCGTATTTACAGCAGCTGCAATAATAAAATTTCCAGAGCCATTGCCAGACATTACATTTGCCGTAAATTGATCGGGGTAAGCACCCAATTTAACGATTTCCCAGTCGGTATTTGGATCTACGTTAACATTAAAGGCCAGAGAACCGGCCAGAGAAACCCCTTGAGGATCAAACTTAACAACCCCACCAGCCGGAAGAGGAGATATAGAAATACCACCAACTCCGCGTTGAGCGAGTACAACAACACGAGAAATATCGGGGAACTCATCCAGAACAACGTGTACAAAAGAATAGCGGAAATTAGGCTGGGCATTTGCAGAAGAAGTTACCAGCTTAAAGCCTTCGCCATTAATGCCTTGTTTTTCGGTATCCGAAGCATCATTCTCTTGGAACGAAAAATAAGGGCCATTATAAATTGTTGCAGTCCATGGACCTGAGCTGTACACCTTTATGTCTTCCGTTAAGCTGCTTGCCCATATTCCACTACCAAATTCAGGTACTTCGTATGTACTGAGGTCAATATATTGTTTAACTTCTCCGGATTGAGATATTTTGATTATACCAACCAGATTACCGAAACGCAACTCTATGAAACCGGATTTATCTACGGTACTGGGATCCGCTTTTACGGTAAGTTTTTTTCCATCCAGTGCAACGGTTATACCATCAGGCAATTCTTTTTTAGAAAGTATCAGTGTATGTTCCGCACCCAAGGTAAATATATTATCCACCCGCTCTCCACCACTGGGTTGAAAAACCATATTAGTAGTAGGCAATGCTAAAATATTTTCCCCATCGTACTGAATGCTTCCACTGTCATCTTGAATCCAGTCGTTTATAACTAAATCCAGCAAGAATCTGTTATTGCCATGGGCACCTTCTTCAGTGCTATCACCTTCATCACGAACTCTTTTTACAGTGATTTTATAAGCCTGATTTCTTTTTAGCGCCTGAACCTTGCTTTCGGGATGAATATTTACACGATAATAGCTAATTTTGTCATTATTTTTAATACCCAAAATGAGGCAAGTAGTTACCTCATCGTTCTGTACGGGGTCGGCAACATAATTCTCGAAAGAATAAATTCCCCCTTTCAGTTGGTGAGTTGTTTCATCTGCACGTTTACCATAAAAGCGTTTAATGCGCTCCTGCGATTTGTAATCATTAAAGCTACTTTCCCAAAGGGTTGTGGTTGGAAAAGCATTCCATACAGATACTGTCTCCAAAACAAAATCATCAGCTATTTCAGCTGCTATTTCCACATCAAATCTAGCAACCCCTCTAGTGAATCTCACTGTAACATTCTCCTGCTTAGCAAGTTTCTCTGTTTTGGCAGTCATCAAAAGGTCATCCTGCTTAATCTTGATCTGATAGTCTTCCCACGCTTCAACAAGGGGGTCATCTGTAGGGAAAGAGGCAATAGAGTTATTGATTATATCGCTTTCCGTGTGGTTAGCATCAAGAGATTCCAACCAAACCTCCATGTCCCTATCAGGCACATAATTATCGCCATTTGCAACCAATAAAACAACGTAAGATGAAGAATTACTTAAACCGTCTATCCCATTTATGTCAACTTCTATTGTTCCGGCAAGAGTTGAAGGAATATCTTCGGCCGGTACTTCGTAGTAAGTGATATATTTACCTGTTCCTCCGGTGGAATGTTCGAAGAACAATAAATAGAGAGAGTTCATTACAGATTCTCCGGTTTCGGAAGGAATCGTTGCTCTGGCATTTTCGGATACACTGGAAGCAATCGTATAATTCAACAAAAACCGGTTACCGGAGCCTTTACCGGTGTTCGGATCTTCTTGCTCATCCCTCTGACAAGCTATCATTAATAGAGGGATAATAATCCACATGCATTTTGAAAGTATTTTACTCATGATCTTATTCTTTAATTTTATTTGTATAGTTCGTTAGAATTAATTTTTCCATTTATAATTCTGCATCTTTATTACCTCCATCGTCCCAATCATTATCATCTTTATCTAATTGATGAATATTAATTTCAAACCGAAGGTCTTTATATTGTAGTGTGAATGTGTCATGATTCTGCGAATCCGTAGCAGAAAAATCTCCTTTAGCTTTTATTTTCAAAGTGGCTTTGCCACTACTCTCAGAAGCCAATGTTACTTCAAAACGATCATTGGCGATACCACCTGTTATAGCACTTTGAGCACCGTTGGTAGCATCTTTAAAGTTCATTTTAAATTCATCGTCTCCTGCATAAGTTATTTTTATTTCATCCGTTGAACCCTGTGCGCGGCCTAAATATGCCACCTTTCTTTCTACGGATACGTAATATTGATCAGGATATCCAATGCCAATCTCGGTGTCACTCCAATTCCAATCAATGATTTCAACCTCTATATTAACGGGGGTACTCTTCGCTGCTTCTTCTATTGTTTCATATCCATCGCCCAATACTTCGTTAACTTTTATCACATATTTATTATTCCGGATGATTGGACTGAATTTATCTCCGTTCATCAAAAAAACAGGATAAAAAGATGGATCAGCAGCACCGTTGTAATTCCCTTCAATAATAATTCGTGTACATTCGTTGCCTGCTTCGGTAGTTGTAGAGTTGTTGTCGTACATGTACAACTGACTGGCAATTGCATTGTATTCCTTTACATTACCCCCCTCACCGGTTTGTGTTTCATTTACCCTGGTGGCGGTTAAAGTGTTTAACGTTGGGGTCATTGAAGTTGGAGTTTCGTAGCTTTGCGGACGCTGATCATTCTCATTTATTAGTACAGCAACATATCCTTGGTTGGCAGCATAATAAGCATGTACTTTTTTAAATTCCAGCTTATTGGTTTTATTGCTTTTTTCAACCAGTACATCTACAGAAGCAACAGAACGCATTAGTTCTACTTCATTCCAATAAGTTAATCCTGTTTTGTTTATTTCTCTGTATAACAATCTACTAAACATTGGTAGCGCTTGAAAATTATCAGAGTTTACAAGAAGTTCCGGATTTTTATCTATCAACCGCTTTTGGAAATCTTCCGCCTTCATTGGAGACCCCTTCCAGTCATCAGATGCAAATAAATCGGCAAGAATAGTACCCGGACAATTAGCCAGCAGCAGAACATCTACGTTAGCCGGTTTTTTTGGTACAGTAGTTCGGTACGTATTCTGAATTTCATTATTTAC
Organism: Bacteroides sp.; assembly: GCA_036724805.1. Classification (GTDB taxonomy): domain Bacteria; phylum Bacteroidota; class Bacteroidia; order Bacteroidales; family Bacteroidaceae; genus Bacteroides. Next base: position 7,864 of record DAIMFE010000092.1, on the reverse strand, counting down.
CGGACGCGTATACGCAAACGTTCCTGTTCCTGCATCGAAAGCAACCAAGTCTAAAGATGTTATTTGCTTTTCTTCGTCTGTTCCCAAAGCAGAAGGATAAGGTATGTCCGCAGCCCGGGTACCCGAGTTGGGAGTCTTTATTTTTAATTCGATCTCACTCTCCGTAGAATCCCCATAAAAGCCTTCTGTGTTATCATTGCATGAGAATCCTACAAATGATACAGCCAATAAAAGGGCATAAATCTTCTTCATAATGATGTGCTTTTTATTTTTATTTCAATTCTCAATGTATTCATACATTTTATATATGCTTTTGTAGTCATCATGCTTACATTATTTCCTGTTTCATCAGATGCCTCCTTCCACTTCATTCACATTCCAGTCATTTACGCTAATCAGAACAAGTGTTTTATTTCCTTCATCTACCTCGAACCGAATTGTATATTCATCTTCTCTATCAAGGTCGTCATTAGAAACAATATCAGGATGTTGCGTAAGGATTTCATTCACCAAAGAATAACTTTCCTGAAATGATTCACCCCAACCAATATCCAGAGTAATATCAAGCTCTTGCAGTAAACGAAGAACCGTAAAATCGGCTTGCCAGCTATCATCTAAACGGCTATACCTGGGTTGGTAACTTAAAAGATCGGTGCCAATCGGTTCGTTTTTATAATTATAACTACCATTATCAGCGGTTATCAACATGTTAGGACTTTCGGGAGAATCAGATGGTTTTTTTACTATAACATGAATGTTGTTGGTGTTTTTAACCAAATCAATCTCTTCATACATCACTGTGCCGGTTTGCTCATAAGTAAGATTACCATAATACAGGGCGCAAAGATCTCTCTTATTCTCATCAATAATATCAAGGCGGAAATCTTCAAGATGAGCCTTCGAAGTTAATTCATAAGAATTTTCAATCTGGTTACTACCTCCCCACACGGTTATCTGATAATTACCACCGGGTAATGGCAACCACAAAGTGTTTCCATTCACTAACTCCATATAAGAAACCTTGCGATCTTGTATAAATTCGCCTGATTCGCCATTGTAGATGTTTAGAATTAATTCGGTTACCTGCCCGGAGAACTTATCTTCCCAATCGGTATTTTTGGTATACTTAAAGGTGAGATACACGCCAACAAAGCAGTCGTCATCATCTTCATTAATACAACTTGTAAAAACAAAAGCAGGAAATAAAAGTATGAAAAGAAATATTTTGAATGAGAAAGAATGAAAATTTTGTTTCATTGCTATGTTTTTTTTAAATTTATATTCATTCATGGTAAATACAGGGGGAAGAAATACTGAAATGCATGCTTCCCCCTGCGTTTCATTATACCTTTATTTCAAGTGAAGGAAATTTTAGAAGCCAATAGGGCCTTCCTGTCCAACAACAGCCCAGTCGATAATTTCAACTTCTCCCTTAATTTTTGATTCACCATCAATTGGGTCGGTACCGCCACCATCGCCGGGGTTGTTACCACCACCGTCACCACCACCGGTTCCGGGAACATACTCATTAGGATCAGTGATTGGATTACCATCTTCATCTTCACCGCCTGCGTTACCTTCTATATTTGGAACAGAAGCACCTGCGCTTAATACCTGATTTAAAGTTACATCATAGTACGTATTACGTTTCACAGTAAATACGCTATTACCACTTTCAATATCTTGATTGGTAAGGTAGAAAGCATAATAACATTCTCCATCTCTATATCTGATAGGTCTGATTATATGACCTTTGTCTACATCAGTTTTAGCAAATTTCTCAAGAGCAATTTCTACTTCATTGTTAGCTTGGATATAGAAATCATAGTACTCATCGTTGTTTACATTATAAAGGCGATAGAATGTTGCAGGAAGTGTAGAAGGTGCAGCAATACTTTCACCTGTAGCGTTATGCCATGTAGCAGGTATAAAATTACCACTAACAAGCAGGTATGCCGCATTGTGCTTACGTGGAGTTTTATTAGCATTTTCGATAATATACGCAGGAGTTCCGGGAGCAACCGACTGAGTGCTTATTGTACTATAATCATCTGCAAATTGGATAAATGGGAAATATTTTGCGTTTTGATCCGCAGGGCTCATCCATTCATCTACATCAACAGCGTAATAAGGCGCTTTGTAAATACCTGTTTCAATAACCGGGAAGCTGTACATTTCTCTTGGGTTATTAGCTGTTAAGTACTTAACATTCGTTAGGTTACCTTGTGGACCGGTTAACTCATTCGCTCCATTTTTCAAAACCATATTTACCTTTGCCATAGCACGACCAACTCCAATTGTTACGGTTATTGGGTCAGCAGAAGGATTTGTTGCAGGCATCAAATTCTCTGTGTGGTCTTCCAGCGTTGTCATAAAATAACCGGGAGAAGTAGCTGAAACAACATCTGCCATGTCGGCAAGATTACGGATTATTTTTTTACCTTCAGCTAATGTAGTTGTACCTTCGGTCATAGTAACATCACGATTCACCGCAACAAGGAAATGGTGTAAACCGGATTTAATATCAACCGGTTTCGAAACTTTTTCACCACTAGGAAAATCAACAACCTTTTCTAATACTTGATTGTTGTTAAAGATGAACAACTTTGCTGTATATACTTCCCTCTCAGCAATAGTTGGGGCTGCATCCGCAGCACGAGTGTTCGTGCTTTTTTGTACCAGTGAGAAACGTACACCCATTTCTTCACCATCGCCACTGTTTAAGCCATTTTCATCGTCGTTAGAACAACTTGTGAAACCAGCCATTAATGCTGCACAAGCAATCATCGCGTACTTTAAATTAAATTTCATTTTTGTTTTTGTTTTTGGTTAATAATAATTTATGGGGGTTGAGGTCCCCAATTAGAAGTGTTTGAGTTTTGAATTCTTTAATTCTTTAATTGTTAGTTATTTAGTTATTTAGTTATTAGTTATTTAGTTCATCCAGATATTGCTGTAATTTATGATCATTAATAAGTTTCGCCATTTCCGGATCCCTTTGGGCTCTCTCTATCTTTGTGGGATCCATAGTACAGGCTTCCATTAAATGATCTACCGCAGCTTGTATATCTTTAAGTCGGGAACAAACAATAGCTCCCAAATAATTAGTATTCGAGTTTTTAGGTAATTGAACCAGTAAAGAATAAGCCTGTTTATCGTACCCCAGGCAAGTTAACGCAAGGGCAGTATTGTAATCCTTAAAGTCGTTTAAAATGGATAAAGCCCGTTGATACTCACGGTTGCGCAAGCATTGAAGCGCAAGTACATAATCATCACGCTGATCATCGGTAAACTTGTCGTTAGCAAGTAAACTACCGTCTGCCAACTCATCCATAGTCGAGATCACATAAGTCAACTTTTCCATCTTCGGAATCTTATAAAGGCTCCGGTCGGTGGCTGTTATATTACCGGTAAGCGTAAGCGATAAATTCTTAACACCGGGTATTACAGAGATAGATTTAGTGTAACGATAAACATAATTTCGTTCAGGAGTAATTACCGCATTGTAATGCGCATCGGGTAGATAAGGAGATGGCACCATGTACTGAAACACTTCCTGCTGGCGGGTGCCCTTCATTTCGTTGGCAGCAATCTTTTCATGCAACATAAAACCCTGGGCGATACTCATGGAATCTTCTTCCTGCGGTAATAAAGGAGCCAAATCTTCGGGTCCTATACCTCGAAGGTAGATTTCGCGGTAGCGCGAAGGAACGGCTTCAAGGGTAATTTGTTTACGTATAGGAGAAGAATCAATGATCTTCTTCCGCTCGGCACGGTATTTCTTACCCAATAAAGAAGTGTCTTGACGAATAGCAAGCTGTCGGGCAAAAGCCGGTTTGTACTTGTTGTCGTGTTTCATTAGCTTTTGCCGCAGCTTTTCGCCATTCTTAACATTAAATTCATCATATTTGGTTTGTTCCTTATTACGCCATTCACGGTAATCCTCCATTAAAGACCATTGCTGGTAGTACTGATCGAGCTCTGTTTTACGCCTCTTGCTTAATTCGCGGTTTACGCTACCGTGATCAACAAACACAGAACCGTATGAAGAAGGATCAACAATACTGGCAAGGTAATTTTCATAACGTTCGTAATCCTGTTTCTGAAGTTCGATGAAGTTATTGCCACGAAGCACTACCGCATCCAGCGAAGTTAACGAATCGCCCAAAGTAAGTTGAGGCGTAAGTAACACCTGGAAATCATCGGATAGAAACTCTCCGGGTATGTGAATAAGGAAATCGATATTCACATGACCCTCACGAACGGGAGCGAAACGGGCACGGGAAGTTACCGTTACCTGTTCAAGCGCATATACCTTATTTGTATCTAAGTGCGCTTCTTCCTGCTCGGCCGTGAGGCTATCTTCATTCAAAGGCTCAGAACGGTAGGTTACCTGCTCACTCAATACATTGGTAACCTGCGAAGGTTTGTCACCCGGATGGGTTATACTGATGCGCTTCTTTTCAAGAAACAAACGTTCGGTTAAATGTCGCTTCTTACCGGTTGTGTTACTGCATAGGAAGAGCATCAGTATAAGAATAGTTATACTTGGATATATTAAATTGTTTATTTTCATAATTAGGGAATAGTTAACTGAATTACAGTTTACTAATTACATTGGCTTCAAGAAAATTTGTTGTTTATTGGTTTGTGTTTCTATTACGTCTTAAGTCGTCTTCTTTTTTGGTTTGTAACTCTTTAAGATTCTGAGTTGCTTCAGAAATTCCCGCAGCCTGCGCACGCTTTAATAATTCTTCGGCTTTCTCATAATCACCACGGATGAGGTAAATAATACCACTATTATTCCATGCAGCAGGAAGATTAGGAGCCTTTTCAAGTATACGCAGGGCGGTACTTTCTTCTTTGTTCTTTATTAAAAGAGCAGCGGCATTGCTATTAGCAATCGGATCTTTGTCGTAATATTTAGGTATTGTTTCTATGATAATTTTACGATACTCAGGACTTTCAACACCGTATTCCATAGCTACACGGTAGAGCTCAGCTTGCGATAAATTCTCCGGATTACTATTCAATAAGGTACGAGCCTCTGCTGTAGAGTAATCTTTAACGGTATAATTAATTTGATATTCTACACGGCGAAGTTCGGGGAAGATATCACGTAATAATCTGCCGTAAACAGATAAGCCCTTGAGTTGTTGTTCTTTTACGTCATAGTCGCTATTCGCATTTACTATAGATAATACCTGATCTTTTTGAGGAATATCAATAGCTTCAATGGCAGCTTTCAATCCGGGCCAGTCTTCGGCTACCGAACGAACCGTAAACATATTATCGGAGAGCATATAACGATCACGGATGTAATTTTTCAAAGCAGTGGCGCGGTCGCGAGCCAGTTTATCATTAGAGGCATAACGACCTTCGGGTGAGGCGTAACCTTCGATGAACAAACCACTGATGTGAATATCCATATTGCCCATAACATCTACAAGGGCATCGTTAATCTTTGCCAACTCTACGGGGTTGCGGCGGAAATCAGGAAGAATAACCGAACGGCCAACCTGGAAGTCCAAGTATGCGCTACCCTGGCGATTCCGGTTTTTAACCTCATCGGAAGGAAGAACCATCGATACGTAAGGCTGAATCTGATAAGGTTCCCGATCGGTTATTTTCATCTGATTATTAAGTTTGTATGTGTAAATCTCTGTTTTCTCACTACATCCAATCAGTTCCTGACGCAGGTAAAGAGCTGCATCATCCATCCAGCTTTCATAAGGAACACTGATGGAATAAGTTATATCTTCATCGGTATATTTATTTGCATTTACCAACAAATAAGGATGATCATAGTTCGAAAGCCAATTCTTACTTGCTACGGAAAACCAACGTTTATTTATTTTAGAGCGCGTTTTACCGTTAACTTGTACGTAGGGCAAATGGAGCGTGTTTTTAAGTCCGCGAATTTCGGGCGTAAAAGTCATACTGGCGCAATTGGAAACAGCATTCGATTCCATACGAATATTAAAACCAAGTATAAGACTATCGTTACGTTCGCTAAATATAGTGGGTTCTATAAGAACATTTCCTTTGTAATCCTGCGCACTGGCTGTTACACTAAGAATTAAAAGCAGTAGCCACAGGTAATTCACTGTATATTTTATTTTTGTTGTCATTGTTATGGTAGATTATTTTCTGTTTGTGATTTTATTTCAGAATATAAATCAAGCTAACACCTAATTTGGTAAGACCAAGATAGTGATAATGGTCATCCTTGATTTTCAGACCGCACTTTTGGTATTCATTCTGAGTGTAATCGAGATAAGCATAGCCAACTCCGACAGTAGTTTCGAGAGACCAGCGGGTGGATAGTACCCACTGGTGACCCCACGAAACACCGCCACCGGCAAGCCAACCCCTGTAGCGGTAATTTTTGGTTGTGGACAAAGGCCCAATATTACCAACATTATAATCTGCATAGTGCACATGAATTCCTAGAAAATGACCAACAAATGATTCACAAAGCCAGTAACGAAGTTCCGGCTGGATCAAAAGATGCTTCCATTTACGATTATCTGAAAAACTAAATGGATTGTAGTTTACCGGCAGGTCGAGGGTAAGCCGTTTGTTGAGTTTAAATTCAAGTCCAAGATTAGGACCCAGAGTAAAGTCATACAACAGATTGCTTTTTACAGCAATATTCGGGGTTCCATCATATAAACGATATCCTGGAGAATCTTGTGCAAAGGAAACCCTCGATGCCAGATTAAAAACAAGGATGAATATAAGTATGTTACGGATACACATAAATTTATGGGTTTAAGTAGATTGTATATTTTGAAGCCATTTGTTAAATTTACGATAAAACTGGGGTAGACTAAAGGGAAACTCAGATCTCTCTTTCTTAGTAAGTGATAGATGATCGACAACCCTTCTCATCTCCAAAAGAAGAGCCAATAAAAGCTTATTATTAAGATTACGATTTGTCTGCCCATTGCTGGGCAAAAAGCTCTCCAGCCGAAGTTTCTCCATAGAGCTGGAGATCTTCTTTTTCTCTGTTTCTGACAATAAGGCATCAGAACAAAGACCATTTACCCTATGTACAAGGTAAATTGCATACATTGTTTTCTTGTTTAGCATCACAATTAGTCGTTAATATATGTCCGTCTTTTCCAAGGAGACGGACTAGAAGTATGGCGCAAAGGTAAATGTAATGGTTGAAATGTGCAACATTATTTTTAGTTATTTTTGTTTTAATAAAACGATAAAAGTAACAAAAACAAACATTTAATAAATAAATGTATCCAATATAAAAAAAGCAAAGAGACAATATAAATAGAGATTATGTATAATAAAATTCAATATAAATAGCATATAGTAAGCACCCACAAGCAATTAACAAACTCTGACACAGCTAAATTTTATATGTATTTTTTATTTAATACTGAAAAGTGGAATAAAGATTTTAAAACCAATTGCAATTAATCATTTATTTTTGATTTTATCCGTTTATAATGGGGTTTATAATATCACACATAATGGAATGGCAAATATTTCTATAAAAAACTATCGCAATGACAAGAAGCAAATTGAAATAAACAATCAATATTATCTTCCGTCAAAATGACACTATTTTTCTAACAATAACACTTTTACCTTATATCGTAAACAAATAAGATCAGTAGAATCAGCACCATTGAATATCTTTTTATTATTTCTATAATGATTACATAAAATATTTCAAAAATAACCCCAAAAGATAAATAATAACCTATTTTTAATAAAATGGATAATATTAGCTAGTTATTAACAGCAATCTCTTGGAAACTTTTTCTAAATAATTTTATTTTTTATCAGCCACACTACTCTAAGTAAATTTCTGTTTTACAGATAGTTATTCTAATAAAAT
>DAIMFE010000091.1:0-12314 GCA_036724805.1 Bacteroides sp. | reverse complement strand
ACATCAGCAAGAAAACCATTGCAATAAATTATTGTTTAAGTAAATGAGCAAAATTAGTTTCATATTGCTCACCTGCTTAAGAATAATTAAAACAAGAATAAAATGAAAAAACTCTTTATTTTATGTGTTCTTTTTAATATATCGATTGCTGTAATAGCTCAAAATGAAAGAAGCATTTATTACAATCCTACGGTTGCGTTAAAAACAAATTTGCTTTATTGGGCAACTACCACCCCCAATCTTGGTCTTGAAATTGGATTATCGAAAAAAATCACCCTCGATATATCGGGTAATTATAACCCCTGGAGTTTCTCGGATAACAAGAAAGTTAAACATTGGCTTGTACAACCGGAGTTGCGGTATTGGACCTGCGAAAGGTTTAACGGGCACTTTTTCGGCCTGCATGGCCATTATGCCCAATTTAATTTCAGCTGTATAAAACCTTTGGGTATGAAAGGTCATCGCTATGAGGGAGATTTATATGGCGCGGGATTATCGTATGGCTATCACTGGATTTTAAATAAAAGATGGAGCGTTGAAGCAACCATAGGAGTGGGATGGGCGCATGTTGATTATGATAAATACTCTTGCAACGAATGCAGCGCCAAAATAAAATCTGACAACAAGAACTATTTTGGACCCACAAAAGTAGGCATCAACCTGATTTATGTTATTAAATAATTTTATTGTTATGAAGAACAGATATATATACGCAATAATTATTGCTGCTTGTATGCTGATAACCGATACGTATGCTCAGCAACTCTATAAAAACCAACTAAATATTCCAACCAAGTTGTACCAGCAAGGAGATTCTATCATTTTTATGTATGATATTGACATCCGGAATCTCAACATTGGCAGTGAACGCTCTATGTTTCTGACTCCCGTTTTAGCCGCTTCCGCTCAGGAAATAATGTTTCCGCCTATTCTTATAAGTGGTAAAAAAAGATATAAAGCTTACGAAAGAGGAAAAGCATTGTCAAAGGAAGTGGGTTTAGCTTCGGATTATCCCATTTTGGTTGCCGGTAAGAATAACCATACTACTTTACATTACCATGAATCGATTCCTTACCAACCGTGGATGGCTAATGCTTCTATGTTTATGCTCGAAGAACTATGCGGTTGCGGTGGATATGAAGAAGAAAACAACCGTGAACTTCTGGTAGAGCATATCGATCTTGTACCTGTTGTTACTTCTACTCCTGTTGTTGTTCCTCCGACTACCGGAGTTCAAACAAAGAAAGAAGAATTTAGCATTAGATTAAAATACCCGGTTAGCCAATCGGTATTACTGGAAGATTTCGATGGCAATAAAGAAAAAATCGAGAAGTTGAATGCTGATTTACGCCGTGTCTTAAATAATGATAAGGCAAAGATCACCCGAATAGATATAAAAGGTTACGCATCTCCCGAAGGTTCGGAAACATTTAATCTGAACTTATCGGAGAATCGTGCTAATGCTCTCAAGAATTATCTGCGTGATAAGTTTACTTTAAACAACGACTATTACAATCTCTATTTCTATGGTGAAGATTGGGATACCCTTGCGCAACTGGTAAAAGAATCGAATATAGCGGAAAAAGATGAAATACTTTCCATTATTACAGAAGTTAGTAATGTATCGGTAAGAAAAACCAATCTAAAAAAACTAAATGGTGGTACGGCCTACAAAAAGATGCTTCAGGAATTGTACCCTCAAATCCGTAGGGTTGAATTAGATGTGTATTATATAATAGAGGAGTAAAAGGAGTATCGCTTCGCCGGAAATTAAAGAAGCAAGGGGTTAAAAATAGTTTCGTTCATTGGTACGTTCAATCCAAACGGTTGAGCGCGCCGATGAACGAAACTATTTTTAACCCCTTTTTCTCCTTTTTCTCCTTTTTCTCCTGAAAATTTATTTACCTTTGTGAAACAAACCAATAACGTTATGAGCAAGAAATTTACTAATATAACATTGATTTTTGTGTGCGGTATTCTTATTGGAATTACTGCATTGGTAATAACCAGCTATGTAAAACCGGATCAGGATCCTTATAGATATGAGAATGTTAAATCAGAATTACCCTACGCGGTAGTTTGTCCAACCATACCTTCAAGCGTTCAATATGCAGGGCAGGAAGTTGATCTTACCCGTTATGATCGCAGGGAAAGAATGGATAGAGAACTGAATGCTTTTACCTACATGCATTCTACCACTACCTTATTAATAAAGCGAGCCAATCGTTTCTTTCCTGTTATTGAGCCGATTCTTCGTGAGAACGGAATTCCGGATGATTTTAAATACCTGATGGTTATTGAAAGTAACATCAACACTTTTGCCCGATCATCCGCAGGAGCTGTTGGATTGTGGCAGTTCATGCCGGCTACCGGTCGTGAAAATGGCCTGGAAGTAGGTTCTACCGTAGATGAAAGATTCCATGTGGTAAAATCTACCGTTGCAGCCTGTCGTTATTTCAGAGAAGCGTATGCTTTGTACGGCGATTGGGTTACTGTGGCAGCTTCGTACAATGCCGGGAAAGGAAGAATTTCCGGACAATTAACCCAACAGTATGCGGATAATGCTATGGATTTATGGCTGGTAGAAGAAACCTCCCGTTATATGTTTCGCATATTTGCAGCCAAACTGGTAATGGAGAACCCACAACAGTATGGATTTATGTTGAGAAAAGAACAACTGTATCCCTCATTTACCTATCAGGAAGTATCAGTGAATACTTCTATTAGTGATCTTGCAGCTTTTGCGAAAGAAAATGGTATAACTTATGCCGAGTTAAGAGATGCAAACCCGTGGTTACGTAATTCTTCTCTTGAAAACAAGAATGGTAAAACATACATCCTATCTATCCCTACACAGAGCAGCATGTATTATAAACCCAAACAAACGGTACCGCATAACAGAAATTGGGTAGTAAACTGATAAGTATCTATCTGCAATCTTGAAGAAATAAGACTGTATAATCATCTAAAATCAATAAAAATAACCTTTTACAATTTTATTATAATCAATTATTTTTTATATCTTTGTGGCCTAAACAATAAGTTCGTATTGAAATCTTTCTTAGCAATGCTTTTTCCTGTATCTATTCAGCAGGTCTTCTCATCGTAAAATCGACATCAAAATCAACTTTCTTGTTTAATTCAAATCATTTATAACAATTGAGTATTGCTCTCTTGTTGTTATGCGTTAGTGAATTGATGTATAACAGATTTGATATTTCCTGTGTAATTTCATCAAAAAAATCAATAACGCCCATGGCAGTATCATTTAACAAAAGAGATTTAGAAAAGAAAAAACAGAGTAAGAAATTAGAAAAGCAAAAGCGCAAAGAGGTGCGCAAAGAAAACAGTAGCAATTCATTTGAAGACATGATTGCTTATGTAGACGAGAATGGAGTTATTACAAGTACTCCGCCAGATACTAATAAAAAACCGGAGATTGATATTGAAAACATTGCAGTTTCAACTCCTAAAAAAACAGAAGAAGAGCAGGACAATATACTTAAAGGACGGGTAGAATTTTTTAATCCGGCAAAAGGTTTTGGCTTTATCAAGCATATGGGCAGTGTAGATAAATACTTTTTCCATATATCAAACGCACCTGCAAATCTTAAAGAAGGAAATATGGTTACCTTTGAATTGGAACGTGGTCAGAAAGGTATGAATGCCGTTAGGATCAATTTACAGGTTAAAGAGTAATCAATTATAATAATTAATTAGAATAAAAAATGAACATTTATGTATCAAATTTAAGCTACAGCTCAACTAGCGAAAGCTTACATGATTTATTTTCAGAGTATGGAAACGTTTCTTCAGCAAACATTATTAACGATCGTGAAACCGGAAGATCTCGTGGCTTTGGTTTCGTAGAAATGGCCGATGACACTGAAGGCCAGAATGCAATTTCTAACTTGAATGAAACAGACTTTGAAGGCAAAACTATCAACGTTAGTGTAGCTCGTCCAAGAGTAGAAAGAAACAACAACGGTTATAATAATAATCGTGGTAACGGCGGCGGATATAACCGCGGCGGTGGCAGATGGTAATCGGTATTTAGATTGTAGAGAAATTATTGAGGAACTATAAAATCCTCATTATATATATTAAATAGCCTCGGAATCTCCGGGGCTATTTTTTTATGATTATCCGCTTGTTATTCGCAACTATCTGTTGTCTCTTAAATCTTTAACTCTAACAGCTTTTCCTTCACTTTGCGGAAGAGACCCCTTCTTCACCAGTTTAAGCTTGGGTGTAATCAGTATTTCATCTTTTAATTGACGGATTATTTCTTTGCGTAGGTTTTCCAATTCAATGTAGTTGTCGGTAGAGAGATCGCTTAACTCAACCTCTATAACCATTTCATCCTGAGCGTTGCGGGTTATGAGTGTAATCAGGTAATTGCTTCCTAAAGCAGGAAACTGAACGAGAATTTTTTCAATCTGCATCGGGAAGATATTTACGCCTTTTATGATGAACATATCATCACTACGCCCCTTAATGCGGTCTATGCGAAGATGCGTACGACCGCATGGGCATTTACCGGGAAGTATACGGGTTAAGTCGCGCGTACGATATCTGATGAGAGGCATCATTTCACGATCGAGAGTAGTAAGCACTAATTCGCCGATTTCACCAACAGGCACCGGTTCTTCTGTGTCCGGATCTATAATTTCTACCAGGAAGCAATCTTCCCAGAAGTGCATTCCATTTTGTTCTGTACATTCAAACGCTACTCCCGGACCATTCATTTCGGACATACCGAAACTATTGTATGCCTTAACTCCCAGCATCTTTTCTATCTTTTTCCGTTGCTCATCGGTATGCGGTTCTGCTCCTATAATTAACGTTGTAAGACTGGTGCTCTTGGGGTCGACACCTTCTTCCTGAAATACCTCGGCTAAACGGATAGCATAACTTGGAATAGCGTGCAGGGCGGTAGTATTAAAATCTGTGATAAATTTAATCTGTCGTTTGCTGTTACCGGCTGCTGCCGGAACGGTAAGGGCTTTAAGCTTCTCTGCTCCGTATTGAAATCCTAATCCGCCCGTAAACATTCCGTAGCCCGAACTATTCTGGAAAACATCTGTTGAACGCAAACCTACCATGTATAAACAACGGGCAACCAAATTAGCCCATGAATCCAAATCGTGTTGGGAATGAACAATAACTGTAGGGTTTCCCGTTGTTCCACTGGAAGAATGCAAACGAACAGCATCTTTTAAATCGCCGGCAACAAGGCCGAACGGATAATTATCGCGCATTTGCGATTTAGTGGTAAAGGGTAGTTTACGGATGTCGTCTACTGATTGAACCGTATCGGCAGAGATGTTATGTTTCCGGAAAACTTCTTTGTAAAAAGGGGAATTACCTGCAATGGTGATTGTTTTCTTTAAACGTTCGAGTTGCAATTTTTTCAAGTTCTCAGGACTGATTGCTTCTATTTCTTCTTCCCAGTATTTTGCATTCATTAGTGAAAGATTTTTTCTATATAATTTTCTCTGCTATTTCCTTTCCTGCTTCCAGTGCTTTAAGGTTCATTTCTACAATAGCTTCTCCTTTGCGTGAAAATATATCGCGAATACTATCCTGTATTTTACAGTAATCTATCCCAAGAAAAGGTGTTGTAGCCCCCAGCAATACAATGTTAGCCACGCGGGCAGTGCCGATTTCTTTCGCCATCTTATCCACGTTGAGCACCACCTTATTAGGAAGTTTATCTATTTCAGCCATTATCGCATTAACTTCCGGATAGTTAGGAATATTTATAAAAGGAGTATCATTGGTAACCAACCAGCCGTTGGGTGATAAATACGGAAGATAACGAAGCCCTTCCATAGGTTCAAGAGAAATAATCAAATTGCATTGTGACGATGGAATCAGATCTGAAGAGATAGGACGATCGCTTATTCTCAAATTGGATTGCACATCTCCGCCTCGCTGACTCATTCCGTGAACTTCGGCCTGTTTCATATAAAGACCATCTTTTAAAGCGGCTTGTCCGATAACAGTGGCGATAGACAAAATCCCTTGTCCACCTACACCCGAGAGTATTATATCTTTTTTCATAATCGTTTTGAGTTATTTGCGTTTTCTCTTTAAAGTTTGTATACATTCGCGGCGGGGAATAAGGACAGATACACCTTTGTAGTTTAATTCATCGCGAATAATCTGTGCCATTTCTTCATGATTCTTTTTTAAAGGAATCATCACCCTGATGTGAGCGGGGTCAACCCCAATCCCTGCGCAAATAGCTTCTAAACGTCCGGTTCCCGCCGAATCCTGTCCGCCGGTCATAGCAGTGGTTTCATTATCAGAGATTACGATGGTTATGTTAGTGTTTTCGTTCACACAATCCAGAAGACCGGTCATGCCCGAATGCGTAAATGTTGAATCTCCAATCACTGCAACCGAAGGGTAGAGTCCTCCATCAGCGGCACCTTTTGCCATTGTAATAGACGCTCCCATATCAACACAACTGTTTATGGCATTAAATGGCGCATTGGCTCCTAATGTATAGCAACCAATATCACTAAATACTTTATGATTAGGGTATTCTTCTTTAAGAATCCGCGTCAATACAGTGTAAACATCGCGATGGCCGCATCCATCGCACAATGCGGGTGGGCGCATTTCAACTATTTCAGGAATAGAGAACATTGACTTGTTTTCCTTGCCAAGCGCTTTTGCCACATTGTCCGGATTAAGTTCGCCATCATGGGATAGCGTACCATCTAAACGGCCTTTCACTTTGATTCCGATTCCCAAATATCCTTTTAATAATCGCTCTACAAAAGGCTGGCCATCTTCCAGTACAAGAATTTCTTCGCATTCTTCCACCAATTTAAGAAGTTGTTTCTTTGGAAGCGGATACTGGCCTATCTTTAGTACAGGATATTCACATCCATCAGGATAGTTTTCCATCAGGTAATTAAATCCTATACCACATGCGATTATTCCCTGTTTTTTGTTGGAACCATCAATATATTTATTGTAAGGAGATTCCTCGGATGCTTTCACAAATTCTTCCTGCTTTTTGAGAAGCGCTTTATATCTTCTTCTTGCAATGCCCGGTAACAATATAAACTGTTTTGGATCATCGCTGAAAGATAATTCGTTTTGAGGCTTTTGTTGTTTTGTATCTACCCCCGAACGTGAGTGAGCCAGGCGGGTAACGATGCGCATTAATATAGGTTCGCCGCATTGTTCCGAGAACTCAAACCCACTATACACCATATCGTACGCTTCTTGCTGATTGCTTGGTTCGTACATCGGAATTAAGGTGAAATCTCCATAAAAACGCGAATCCTGTTCATTCTGAGAGGAGTGCATGCTTGGATCATCCGCGGCTAAAACAATAAGTCCGCCGTTTACCCCCGTTACACCTGCGTTAACGAAACAATCCGCAGCAACATTCATGCCCACATGCTTCATACATACCAGAGAACGTTTTCCAACGAAGCTCATACCTAGCGCAGCTTCCATAGCAGTTTTTTCGTTGGAGCACCACCGCGAATGGATACCCGTGTTTTTGTTGGCAGTTGCTGCCTGAATATACTCGGTTATTTCTGTAGATGGTGTGCCCGGATAAGCATATACACCCGAAAGGCCTGCATCTAATGCAGCTTGTGCGATGGCTTCATCGCCAAGTAGGAGTTGTTTGCTCATTATTTATTCTTTTAATAGTAACTATTCACTGTAAATTGTTGCGTAAAGATACACTTTTACTGTCATTGAGTGATTTATTTACCTAAAAATCTTACGCTGATTTAGTGCCTGTTGATATTTGCGCGCATTCATAGTATGCTCTCGCAGTGTGGTTGCGAAATTGTGAGAACCACTGAAATCTTCTTTTGCACACATATATAAATAATTATGCCTGTGAGGATTTAATACACTATCAATGGCTTTAATACTCGGTATCCGGATAGGGCCGGGAGGCAATCCTGGATATTTATAAGTATTATAAGGTGAATCGGTTTCGAGATCTTTGAAGGTCACTCTGCGTATTTCAAAATTTCCTAATGCAAACTTTACTGTTGGATCGGCCTGTAGTGGGATTCCGCTTATTAACCGATTGAGATACAATCCGGCAACCGTTGGCTTTTCGGCTGCATTGTTTGTTTCCTCATCTACAATAGATGCAAGCGTACAAACCTGATCAATGGTCATATTAAGAGTGTTTAGCTTCGCCTTTCTATCGTTGTTCCAAAAACGTTCGTGCTCTTTTTGCATTCTTTCCAGAAAATCATCGGCACTAATGTTCCAGTAAACTTCATAAGTGTTCGGAATAAATAAGCAATAAAGTGATTCTTTGCTATATCCTAATTTGGCTATGTATTTAGGATCGAGCAAACGGGTAACTATCTCTGTAGAATCAATCATTAATTGATTGGATAGAGCCCGTGACATCCTGTTCCATGTACGAACGGAAGGAACGGTAACGCTTACAGGAGCTTGCAAACCGCCTTTCAAACGATTGTAAACCCCCCGGATATTATCACCGGGGTTGATAGCATAACGTCCGGTGCGGACATTCATTTTTTTATACTCAACCAATAGCCTAAATCCTGTAAACTCTTTAACTTTTCCTACATCCTGTAATTTGGTGTAAACGGAGTCTATTGTATCGTCTCTGTCAATGTATAAGTAGGCGGTTTTTGTAGGATGAAATTGTGGTGAAAGCAAGTAATACCAACCCGCTCCGGCCACCGTGCATCCAATAATAAGAACAATAATAAAACAGGAAACAAATATCTTTTTCTTCTTTGCCATTTCTAAATTAAGTGTATGTCAGGCAAAAATACACAATTAAATTGAATTATCAACGCAGGCGCCAATGCTTCCAATTTATAGATGCCTCAACTATTGATTCAACATTATCAGGTAAATGATGGAAGAAATCCAAGCCGGTTACCACTTCTACACTATCAACAGTTACAGCATATTCTTTTACAGGTAATACCGATTCTTTATTCTTAAAAAGGAATCCTATTGCTTGTGGTGGATTGGTAAATGGAGATAAAATTACTTTAAAGAACCCATCGGGTATGCTCACTTTATTATCACCAATCTTTTTACACCGCTCTTTTACGATGGGGCCGCATACAATTATTATTGCACTATCTGCTACAGCCCAGTTACGTACCTTGTCTTCCAGCGTTTTCCAGCTTTGCCGGTTTAATTCCGGATGTTGCGGACAGATGTTACTCAGAAAGAAACTTTCTGTCATTGCATCCATACTCCACCTCATATCTGCCGCAGGAGCCATATGTCCCCGGTCGTATCCGGAGTGGGTATAATCCGAAGTGTGAGCCGAAGTTCCTTTTACATGTGGGTCGCGTACAAATTTATTGGTGCGGGGATATTCTCCTTTCACCTTATCACGAGTTAATTCGTAAGATACCCAATGCGGTAATCGATGTTTCTCGCAATAGCTTACAGTGAAACCGGTATGTTTAATGATTTGCTCGGCAACCGGACTGTTAAAACGGGGAATAGGATTTCTGCATGTTGAAATGGGCTCATCATCGGGTTTGTAATGCAAAAATGCTATTGATAAGACAATACAAATTATAAGGAAAACAATCACCTCAACCAGGGCTTTGTTTTTCTTCTGTTTCTTCTTCTTCTTTTTCCTTTTCTTTGTTCGTGTATGTTTCATCGTTACCATTTTATACAATGGTTTTTTAAGGGTGCGTAAATGTTACTTACTTCTTACATCTTAGCGTAATCATCGTTATTTCCGGCCATGCGCCAAAACGAAAAGGTAATCCAACATGGCCTACACCGATGTTTACATAAAGTCCGCGATCCCCTTCATAATACATACCGCCCCATTCTCGGTAATAGCGTGATGAGGGCGACCAGTTAAAAAGTTGAATTTGAAGGGCATGCGTATGTCCCGCAAGCATTAAGTCAACAGATGACTCGGGTAATACTTCTCTTCGCCAGTGTGTTGGGTTATGGCTTAACAAAATCTGAAACATTCCTTCTGTACCTTCAAGAGCTTTAGGGAGATCCGCGTAATGAGAAAAAGGGGGTTCTCCATCATTTTCTACCCCCAGCAGTGCGATACTATCGTTTCCTCTAT
The DNA here is from genome assembly GCA_036724805.1 of Bacteroides sp. GTDB lineage: Bacteria > Bacteroidota > Bacteroidia > Bacteroidales > Bacteroidaceae > Bacteroides. The sequence continues at coordinate 2,224 of DAIMFE010000091.1, read as the reverse complement.
GCAATGTAACATTATCATTATTAAGAAGTACCCAACCCATTTCCGCCTGACGCCGCTTTAAATCAATAAGATTATCTGCTCTATCTTCGGAAGTTTTCCATGGGTAATAGGGGCCGAAGTCGTGATTGCCCAATACAGAGTAAACCCCATCGGGAGCATCCAGCTTGGCCAGCATATGTTCAAATCCGCTTAATTCTAAAGCCCGGTTATTCACAAGATCACCGGTGAAAGCGATTACATCAGGATGTTCGGCGTTGGTCATTTCAACAAAGCGTTCAACCGGTTCGGGGTTTCCTTTCCAGCTACCTATATGTATATCTGATAACAAAGCGATTTTATATCCATCGAACGCAGGCGGTATATACGCTGATGCAAATTCTACGTTTTTCACTTCAAACCGGTTCTTGCCGTAGGTAGCACCGTATAAAATAGCGCCGGCATCTGCGATAGCCAATACAATAGCCACCCAAAGAAATGGCGATCTTGGCCAACCTATTAAATGCACAAAAGGCCATGCAACAACCATAACCAATGAAAATACAACTTTGGGCATAACAATGATAAGAAAGATTGCAGAAAATATTCCGGGTAAACGGCTTCCTATCATTTCTTTGCTGGTGAAGAAAGTGAAGTAAACAAGTCCGACAAATAAAAGAAGAGTAGGTATCCAATATACTATTCGTAGCAGCAGGTTATCGGTTTCTTTTATGATAAAAGAACGATATATAAAGAGATCGGGCAAAATCAATAATAGAGAGAAGATTATAAAGAACCGTTGTGCCATAGTTGGTATGTACTTAGTTTGTTTTATCGAATAAAAGCCTTCCCCCCAAAAAAGGGAAAGGCTCTCGGTTTGTTAGAGGACTTTAAACAATCAGATTTTATGATTGGTTTTTGTTATTTACCTCTTTTAACTCGTCAAGATTTCTGCGGATTAATCTCAAGCGTTTAAAAGTTACTTTATTAACAAAAAGAAAATATACTATAAATGCAATAATCCATATTCCATAGATAAACCACGGGAGGAAACCATTTAGTTTCCATGTTTGTAATTTAATAATTGAAATAAGTGCAAATATAAAAAGAGCAACAGCGCCAATAACCCTTTCGATGGTCATCCAATAATTGTACCGATTTATTCGTTTCACCACTGTTGCCAATGGCATCTCGAGGATATTTGTTTTATGAAGATATCTTACGGTATAAATATTCCATGGAATACCGATTGCAGTGAATGCCACAAGTGTCCACCAGTATAATTTACCCAATACTAATTTTTCTGTTTCTTGCGTTAAAAGAACAAATAATATTAATATGGTTGCTAAAGAAAGCCCTATCAAATTGATATTAACCAAAGACCGTTGGCTCTTTTGAGCATTCTTCTTTTTGTTTTGAATCATCTTTAGTAGTTCATCATCCTTTAATAGTTGCTTCGACTGCAACTTTTCATCCATTGTTTGCCAAGATTTCTTTAAATCATCCAGTTCCATATATTTTAATTTTGAGCTTTAAATTTTAAGTCCCCCAATGGATATTTATAGCTTATTACTTACAACTTAGATTTCATTTTTCTTAATTTATCCTTAATGCGGCTTATTTTTGTTGCTACATTTGTTACTGTTAGTCCGGTTATTTCAGATATTTCTTCATAATTTTTTTCTTCCAGGTACAGTAAAATAATAGATTTATCCAACTGTCCGAGTTGATTAATTAGTACATATAACTCACGGAGCATTTCCTGCAAATCATCTTGCTCTTCTGATATGCTGTTTTCATTAGCGGAAAGCACAACGATATCGGGTACATTTTTCTCCTTACGCAAGAAGGTGATGCAAGTATTTAAAGCAATACGGTATATCCAGGTTGATATTTTACTCTCACCCCGAAATTTTGTAAATGCTTTCCATATATTAAGAATAACTTCCTGATAGAGATCATTTAGAGGAGCATTTTTTGTAGTATACAGATAACATACTTTGTATATTACTCGTTCGTACTCCTTAATTACCTGAAGAAATTCTCTTTCAGTAGTTGTGCTCATCTTCTTTGTTAGTTGACTTTTGAATAATAAGTCGCAAGGTAAAAATAAAAATCACAGGATATGTATTTTTAGGGATAAGAAATTAACGCTGGCAATAGTTCTCTCCAGTCATTTGAAGCAACGCGTAACAGAACACCTACGTTATACCGGCACGTTACCTATTGGTGTTATTTCCGTCATTTT
>DAIMFE010000090.1:0-13025 GCA_036724805.1 Bacteroides sp. | reverse complement strand
TGGAAGCAAGAATCATCCGTCTTGTCTTGAAAGTGCTGTCTTAGACGGCAAGAATCTTTAACTAAACAACATAGTATTAAAATTAATAAAAAAAACTGTGTAAAAGAGTGATAATAAAAAAAACTCTGTATATTTGCCGCGATTATTAACGAAAATTATTTCTAGCGTTTAACTATAATATTATTTTTTTTAGTCTTCTTTTATGACATAAAGCTACTTCTTATAGCTTGAAACTAAACCTTTAACGACTTAAACCAATGTCATAACATAAAATAGAATGAATATAATTACACTATTAACTTAAATCATTAAAACAATAAGATTCAATAATGTTCTTTCTCTATCGGATAGGATATTGTTGGGAAAGTAATTAATTTAAAATTAGAATTATGAAAAAAGAAATGTTAGTAGGATTCCTCTCCTTATTTATTGCAATCTCTACTTTTGGCCAGGGAAATTCTGTAGCACAGACAAAAGAAAAAGCTGTCCGCATGGATACTTTTAAAGATAATTGGTTTTTCCAGGTTCAAGCAGGTCCCTCTTTTACATTTAGTGATGGATTTAAAGATGCTTCTTTTGGCGATATTATTTCTCCGCATGTAGCTCTTTCAATAGGTAAGCATTTTGCTCCTACAGTAGGTGCGCGCTTGCAACTTGGCGCTTGGCAATCAAAGAATTATCTTCCGGCTAGAGACAATACTTACACAAGAAATTACATTCAGGTAAGTGGAGACGGTATGTTAAATCTGACAAATTTGTTTTGCACATATACTTATGAAAAGAAGTGGAACTTATATGCATTACTGGGTGCAGCTTATGTTCACACTTTTAAGAAAGACGGTTATGGTGTAACAAACAGCATCGTTCCGAGAGCAGGTTTACAATTAGATTACCGTATAACCGACCGTGTTGGTATCAACCTTGAAGCAATGGGTAATCTTATGAATGAAGACTTTGACGGAAGAGCCGGTGGAACGAAGTATGATGGTACTTTAAACGTTCTGGTTGGAGCATCTTTTAAATTAGGCAAAAAATCATTTGATGTTGTAGACGTTGCCGATCCTGCTGAAATCAACAGACTGGCTAACGAAATCAGATCACAGAAATCTTTAGTAAGCGAACGCGAAGCTACAATCCAAAATAAAAACCGCGAAATATCTGATCTTCAGGCTAAACTCAACGCTAAACCAAATGTAGTTGTACAAGAACCCATTGAAGAAGTTGTTATGAACGCAGTTGTTGTATTTAGACTTGGTAGCGCTGCTTTACAAGATAATCAGGAAATCAACATCTACAATGCAGCTAAGTACTTCCAGGAAAATCCGAAGATGAATATCATCATTACCGGATATGCTGACAAATCAACAGGATCTGCTGCTGTTAATCAAAGATTGTCTGAACAACGTGCGGATGCTGTGAAGAAGATAATGGTAAGCAAATACAAAATTGACGCTTCACGTATTACTACTCAAGGTAGTGGCGATAAAGTACAACCATTTGCTAGTGATGCTTGGAATCGTGTTGCTATTTTCACAGCCGTTCCCGGAAAATAAGAAAAAGATAAGATAAAAAGGAGTGCTTTATCAACTTTAAGTACTTTATCAACTTATTATAGAAGTTTTAGAATAACCGTCGGGATCCGGCGGTTATTTTTTTTTTGATGCTTTATCATATTTCTGTAACTTTGGGAAATTTTAGAAAGAATAGAATATGAAAATAGGAGATAAAGTACGTTTTCTTAATGAAATTGGTGGCGGAATAGTAAAAGGATTTCAGGGAAAAGATATTGTATTAGTTGAGAATGAAGACGGATTTGATATTCCTATGTTGATGCGGGAATGCGTAGTAATTGAAACAGATGATTATAACATGAAGCGTAAAGCCACGCCTCAACCGCAAAATATTCACGAACCAAGCAAACCTGTTAAACCGGAAATAGTATCCCGCCCCACCGAAATCAGGGGAGGCAATATGTTGAATGTGCATCTGGCGTTTGTTCCCGAAGATGTTAAGGCAATCAGCACTACTCCATTCGAATCATATCTGGTAAATGATAGCAATTATTACTTGTATTATACCTATATGAATGCGGAAGGAAATGCATGGAATGTACGTTCGCATGGTTTAATTGAACCCAATAGTAAATTATTTCTTGAAGATTTTGAAAAAAGCATTCTTAATGAACTTGAGCGGGTAACCGTTCAACTTATACCCTTCAAGGCCGAAAAAACATTCATAAAGAAACCAGCTGTTGATGTTGAATTAAGAATTGATACTGTTAAGTTTTATAAACTTCATACCTTTCAGAAAACCGACTTCTTTGAAGAACCTGCTTTAATATATTCTCTTGTATCCAACGATGCAATTGCTAAACAAGTGTATGTATCGGCCGATGAGCTGCAGGAAGTATTACTTCAGAAAAAGAATATGGACAAACCGAAGTCGCAACCAAGCGTAAAGAAACCGGCAGGAAATAAAATAATTGAAGTAGATCTTCATATCGAAGAACTACTCGATGATACTGCCGGAATGAGTAATAGTGAAATTTTTAATTACCAACTAGATAAATTTCGTGAAGTACTGGAACAATACAAGGATAAGCGCGAGCAACAGATTGTTTTTATTCATGGTAAAGGTGATGGTGTTTTGAGGAAAGCATTACTCGATGAGTTGAGAAGAAAATACAGGAACTTTAAGTATCAGGATGCCTCTTTTCAGGAATATGGTTTTGGAGCAACGATGATAACAATTAAATAGTAACTAATATATCTCATGGAATTAATCGCCATATTGGGTCCCACTGCATCAGGAAAAACTTCGTTTGCCGTAGCTTTAGCTAACGAATTACAAACGGAAATAATAAGTGCGGATTCGCGGCAATTATACCGAGGTATGGATTTAGGAACCGGTAAGGATATTCAGGAATACACGATCAACGGAGTTACTGTTCCCTATCATTTAATTGATATTGTTGATCCGGGATATAAATACAATGTGTTTGAGTATCAACGAGATTTCCTCGAAGCCTTTAATGATATCCAAAAGAGGGGTAAACTGCCTATCGTATGTGGAGGCACAGGAATGTATCTGGAAGCGGTCTTGAAAGGATATCAACTCTTTCCTGTTCCTGAGAATAAAGAGTTGCGAGAGCTATTATCTCTTAAGTCTTTAGAAGAACTTACAGAGATATTGCAAACGTATAAATCTCTTCATAACACCACTGATGTTGATACGGCCAAACGTGCAATCCGCGCAATTGAAATAGAAGAATATTACAAAATAAATAAGATAACACAGCGGGTATTTCCTTCCATAAAGAGCGTAATAATTGGTATTGATATCGATCGTGAATTAAGAAGACAAAAGATAACCGCCCGATTAAAACAGCGTCTTAAAGACGGAATGATTGAAGAGGTTGAGGGGTTATTGAACAAGAATATCGCCCCGGAAGATTTGATTTATTACGGGCTTGAATATAAATATCTTACATTATATATTATTGGTAAGATGAGCTATCAGGAAATGTTCAATCACTTGGAAATTGCCATTCACCAATTTGCCAAACGGCAAATGACATGGTTCAGAGGAATGGAAAGGAGGGGGGTTACCATTCATTGGGTGAATGCTGAATGCCCAATGGAAGAGAAATTGGAAAGAGTAAAAGAGGTAGTTTCTCTACCTAACTCTACCTCACTCAAATACTCAAAAACTTAAATTATGAGCATAGAACCTGGAAGATGGGGGGTAATATACAACCCCAAAGCTGGAACACGGAAAGCGCATAAGCGCTGGAAGGAAATTAAGGAGTACATAGACAGTAGAAATGTCTCTTACGATTATGTACAATCCGAAGGTTTTGGGTCGGTCGAAAGATTAGCCAGAATCTTAGCAAACAATGGTTACCGCATTATCGTAGTGGTGGGTGGAGATGGCGCGCTCAATGATGCTATCAATGGAATTATGCATTCGAATGTTGAGAACAAAGGAGATATTGCTATTGGTATTATCCCCAATGGCATTGGTAATGATTTCGCGAAATACTGGAACCTCGAATTGGAATACAAAGAAGCTGTCGACTGGATTATAAATAACCGCAGAAGAAAGATTGATATCGGTTATTGCAGGTATTATGACGGTGAAAAGCATCAACAACGATATTTTCTGAATGCTGTTAACATTGGATTGGGAGCCCGGATAGTAAAAATTACAGATCAAACGAAGCGTTTCTTCTGGGGTGTAAAGGTGCTGTCTTACGGTACTGCCTTTTTTCTTACTTTCTTTGAAAGAAAACTATATCGTATGCATTTGCAAATAAACGGCGAAAATATACGTGGCCGTATGATGACCGTTTGTGTGGGGAATGCCTCGGGATATGGTCAGACACCAAGTGCTGTGCCTTATAACGGATGGTTGGATGTATCTATTGTTCATCGACCTCAATTCTTTCAAATATTTACAGGTGCTGTAATGCTTATTCGCCGAAGAATACTCAATCATAAAGTGGTAACTCCTTTTCGAACTAAGAAGGTTAAAGTTATTTATGCCCGTAATGCAGCTATCGATCTGGATGGCAGGTTATTACCCAAACAATTCCCTATTGAGATTGGAATTAAGCAAGAAGCGACAACTTTGATTATACCGGATTGAAATAAAAGAAGATATTCCATAAATATCACAGCAACGTGTGATTTTCTTTATTTGTGCCCGACTTATTTTAAAAAACAGTCGAATTAAAACAAAAATATATAATGAAGTCCGGAATAATACCTATCAATTATGCTTTTTAACGAACTACGCAAACAAAACAAATTGGCAGCCAAACGGCACCCCATGTATGAAAAGAATAAATTCGGGAAATTCTTTGCATACTTCATGTCGATATTTTGGTTGGGTTACCTTATTTTCTTTGGTACTCTCTTCGCATTTACACTAGATGGGGTAGCCATTGAACCCTATGATGTTCTCAATAAAGGATTACTGATATTCCTGATTATTGATTTTTCCCTCAGATTTATGTTTCAGAAGACCCCGACACAAGAGATGAAGCCGTATTTACTTCTCCCTATTAAAAAGAATCGGTTGATTGATTTTCTTCTTGTTCGTTCGGGCTTAAGCGGATATAATTTTTTATGGCTCTTTTTATTTGTACCATTTGCGTTGTTTACAGTAACCCGCTATTATTGGTTTACCGGAGTTTTTGCTTACTGTTTGGGTATCTACCTGTTAATGGTATTCAATAATTATTGGTATCTGTTATGTCGTACCCTGATGAACGAAAAGATTTGGTGGATATTATTGCCGATTGTAATCTATATTATATTAGGAGCTATTGAATTTGGATTAGATCATCCCATCAGCACTTTCACCATGTACCTGGGAGGCTACTTTATTGAAGGAAACCTCTTTTCCTTTTTGGGTGTTGTTGTTTGCATTGCGTTGATGTGGTTGGTTAACCGTCAGATAATGTCGGGATTGGCTTATTCGGAAGAGAACCGGGTAGACGATACCAAGGTTAAGAATGTATCCGAATACAAATTCTTTGAACGTTATGGTGAAATGGGCGAATATTTCCGTCTGGAACTTAAAATGTTGTTGCGTAATAAACGTTGTAAATCAGCATTACGTACAATAGGAATTATAGTTGTGGCTTTTTCCTGTATTTTAAGTTTTTCAGAAATATATGATGGTGGTTTCATGAAAATATTCATTGCTGTTTATAGTTTTGTTGCCTTTGGAGCTGTTATTCTCACACAGATAATGGGCTATGAGGGCAATTATATCGATGGACTTATGACGCGGAAAGAAGCGATCTTTACTCTTCTTAAAGCTAAATATTATTTTTATAGCTTAATGGTACTCATCCCGTTTGTATTGTTAATTCCTGCAATGATTATGGGAAAGATATCGCTCCTTACTTCTGTAACCTTAACCTTCTTTACAACCGGGTTTGTGTATTGTATGTTATTCCAAATGGCAGTTTATACCAATAAAACAGTTCCACTCAATGAGGGGCTAACCGGCCGGCAATCATCGGGAACAGCCTATCAGAATATTATTAATTTTGCTTCTTTTGGTGTTCCTATGATGCTCTATTTCTCATTAAATGCATTATTTGGAGAAACAATTGGTAACTGGATACTTTTGGTAATAGGTTTAGGCTTTACGCTAACTGCAAATATCTGGATCAAGAATATTTATAAGCGCTTTATGAAGCGTAGATATGCAAATATGGAAGGATTCAGGGATACAAAATAGTTTTAAGAAATATTACTTACCACTTATAACTTAAAAACCATGATAACAATAGATAATTTACAAAAGTTTTTTAAAGACAAGAAAGCAGTTGATATTGAATCATACGAAATTGCGCAAGGCGATATGGTTGGGCTGGTTGGTAACAATGGCGCCGGTAAAACAACCTTGTTTCGTTTAATCTTGGATTTATTGAAAGCCGACAGAGGATCGGTTACTATTGATGGAATAGATGTTAGCAAAGTCGAAGACTGGAAAAACTATACGGGTGCCTTTATTGATGAGGGTTTTTTGATTGATTATCTCACCCCGGAAGAGTACTTTTACTTCATCGGGAAGATGTATGGCATGTCAAAAGACCAAATAGACCAACGTTTATTACTTTTCGAAAGATTTATGAACGGAGAAGTTATTGAACAACGGAAATTTATTCGTAACTTTTCAGCCGGAAACAAACAGAAAATAGGCATAATATCAGCAATGCTTCATCAGCCCCGATTGTTAATACTGGATGAACCATTTAATTTTTTAGATCCGAGTTCACAATCTATTATAAAACATTTGTTGAAAAAGTATAATGACGATACTAATGCCACTGTATTAATATCAAGTCATAACTTGAACCATACAGTTGATGTTTGTCCCCGAATTGCTTTGCTGGAAAATGGAACAATCATCAGAGATATAATGAACGTTAATAATTCGGCAGAAGCAGAACTGGAAATGTATTTTAACGTTGATATAGATTATGACCAGACACCAGAAATTCCTAAACCTGACATTGATGACAGTGCTGATAGTGAGCTTTAGCTCCTGTGGTACTTCGAAAGCACCTAATTTGAATTATACGGCACTTGCACAGGCGTCCGTTAAATTAAATGTGAAAATTGATTTTGAAGATAATCATGATCTTTACCTTGAAATTGCCAAATGGGTTGGAGTTCCCTATCGGTATGGCGGTAATACAAAACGCGGGGTCGATTGTTCCGGCTTTGCTTGTAGTGTTTATAAAACTGTTTATAAAAAGACGTTGAAGCGAAATTCTAATGAACAGATGAAACAAACATCAAAAGTATCGCGTGCAAAGCTACAAGAAGGAGATTTGGTTTTTTTCTCAAGTAGTAAGTCGAAGAAAAGAGCTTCCCATGTAGGTATTTACCTGAAAGATGGGAAATTTATACACTCATCCAGTTCGGGAAAAGGGGTTATGGTTAGTAAACTCAATGAGCCCTATTATAAGAAATATTGGATACGGGGTGGAAGAATGAATTAATTATATATCTATGAAAAGAGTTTTTGGTATTTTCTTAATGGCCTGTATCGTCTTCAGTGCCAATGCCCAACTATTGTGGAAAGTAACAGGTAAGGGTCTTGATAAACCTTCTTATCTATTTGGTACCCACCATCTTGCTCCGGCTAGTATACTGGATAATGTGTCTGGCTTCCAACAGGCTTTTGATGGAATCGATCAGGTGATAGGAGAGGTTATAATGTCGGAAATGATGTCATCGGAAGCAATGGGCATAATGCAAAAATCAATGCTTATTGAGAATGATACCACTCTTAAGATGCTTATGACCCCGGATGAATTCGATATGGTTCACAAGTTTGCAAAAGAAAACCTGATGGTTGATATTGAAGTAGCTTCCAATCTTAAACCTGCTTTCTTAAATAATAGTATTGCTGTTTTTATTGCGATGAAATCAATACCGAACTACGATCCACAATTTCAGCTGGATGGCTATTTACAGCAAAAAGGAATCGAAAAGAACAAGAAAATAGATGGATTTGAAACCTTGGAATTTCAGCTTAACATGCTTTTCAATAGTCAATCGTTGAAGCGGCAGACAGAACTTTTGGTATGTTCGTTACTCGATACGGATAAACTCATGGAGCAATCGCAAAAGCTTACAGATTATTATACAAAGCAGGATATAGATGGGCTTTTCAAACTTACACTCGAAAGAGATGGGGATAAATGCGATCCATTACCCGGTGAAATGAAAGCGATAGTAGACGATCGTAATATTCGTTGGGCGGAAGTATTTCCGGAAAAGATTAAAAATGGTTCAGCGTTTATTGTTGTTGGTGCACTGCATTTACCTGGCGAAAACGGATTAATCAATTTGTTAAAGCTACAAGGATATACGGTAGAAGCAGTTAAATAACTATCAAATACATGTAAACCACTGCTGCCGGAATAGCAAGCAGCGAACTATCGAAGCGATCAAGAATGCCACCGTGTCCCGGCAGCATCTTACCCGAATCCTTAACTCCAAGCGCGCGCTTAAGTAATGACTCTGTTAGATCCCCCCAAGTACCGAAAATAACCACTACAATAGCTAGCCCTATCCATTGAACAGTTGTTAGAAAAGGAGGTGCAAAATGAGCAAACGCAAAAGCAGCTGCTATGGCAAACACTCCGCCACCAATGGAACCTTCCCATGATTTTTTAGGGGATATTCTTTCGAAAAGCCTGTTCTTACCAATTAATGAACCTACACAATACGCGCCCGTATCACTTAACCATATAAAAACGAAAACAGAAAGCGGTAGGATACGATTATAAACAACCGAGATTGTTTCGTTGGTTAAAGGCTCGTATTGATAGGCTAATATGTTGAGTAAAGCAAAGGGTAATGCAATGTAAACCTGTGTGAGCATGGAATACGCCCAGGCGTCAATAGGGTTTTCTTTCTTAAGGTATAACTCGCTTACCAATAAATAGATAAGGATGATAAGGTACGGAATGAAAACAACCGAGCCTGCCATATTGGAGCAGAATATCGAAAAGGCGAGAAATAAGCAGATGCTTCCCAGAATGTTGATAAAAGGATTTATTCTAACCTTAGTGCTTGTGTTTATGAGATGTGTAAATTCATAAACGGAAAGAGCACTTATCAATGCAAACAGGATGGTAAAAGAAATCCTGTCATAAAGCATACAGCCAACCAACACTGCTACAAACAGTATTCCTGTAATGGCACGTGTAATAAAGTTACTTTTCAAAATATTATTCTTTATTTTTTTCTTCCCCTGTTCTTTCTTTCACCTCTTCTATCGAAGGTTCTTCTGCTTTAACAGATGCCTTGTTTTGCTGTTCGTAAGCCATGATCTCTTCCGAGCGGGAAGCCCATTTGCGCTTACCAAATATTCTTTCAACATCTTCGGCGAAGATGACTTCTTTCTCTATTAATAGTTGAGAAAGTTCTCCATGCTCTTTCTGATTATCGGATAATATTTGTTTTGCGCGTTCGTATTGCTCATTAATGATACGCTTAACTTCATCATCGATAACTTCGGCAGTTTTTTCACTATAAGGCTTGTTGAAAGCATATTCATCATTACTATAATAACAGAGATTAGGAAGTCGGTCACTCATGCCGAGATAAGCAGTCATTCCGAATGCTTGTTTAGTAACACGTTCCAAGTCATTCATGGCGCCGGTAGATATTCTGCCGAGGAATAAATCTTCCGCAGCACGCCCGCCCAAGGTGGCACACATCTCATCCAGCATTTGTTCTTTGGTAGTAATCTGACGCTCTTCCGGTAGATACCAGGCAGCACCCAATGCGCGCCCGCGAGGTACGATTGTAACCTTAATAAGTGGATTGGCATGTTCGAGCAGCCAGGATAAACTGGCATGACCTGCTTCGTGTATGGCAATTGCCCGGCGTTCGGCTTCGGTAGTGATTTTACTCTTCTTCTCCAAACCACCAATTATACGGTCTACAGCATCGAGGAAGTCTTGTTTTTCTACGAATTTCTTTCCGTTACGGGCAGCAATAAGGGCAGCCTCATTACATACGTTGGCAATATCCGCTCCGGAGAATCCGGGAGTTTGACGAGCCAGAAGGTCTATATCAACACTATTATCTATCTTGATGGGGCGTAAGTGCACACCAAATACTTCTTTTCTTTCGTTAAGGTCGGGTAAGTCTACATGTATCTGACGGTCGAAACGCCCGGCACGAAGCAACGCTTTATCCAGTACATCTACCCGGTTGGTAGCCGCCAAAATGATAACACCACTGTTAGAACCAAATCCATCCATCTCGGTAAGAAGCTGATTCAATGTGTTTTCGCGTTCGTCGTTACCACCCATGCTTGGGTTCTTGCCACGGGCACGGCCCACTGCGTCAATCTCATCGATAAATACAATACAAGGTGCTTTCTCTTTGGCCTGTTTAAATAAGTCGCGCACTCGTGAAGCACCCACCCCTACAAACATTTCCACAAAGTCGGAACCTGCCAGTGAGAAGAAAGGTACATTTGCTTCTCCGGCTACAGCCTTAGCCAGTAAGGTTTTACCGGTTCCCGGAGGACCTACCAGTAATGCGCCTTTTGGAATTTTTCCTCCAAGATCGGTATACTTTTGTGGTTCTTTGAGGAACTCTACAATTTCTTCTACTTCCTGTTTAGCTTCCGCAAGTCCGGCAACATCCTTAAACGTTATTCTGTTGGCGCCGCCTTTCTCAAACAACTGAGCTTTAGATTTACCTACGTTGAATACACCACCGGCACCGCCACCGCCGGCACCGCCACTCATACGGCGCATGAAGAATATCCATAAGCCAATAAGGAATGCGAAGGGAAGTATATTCCAGAGTACGGCACTCAGGTAGTCTTTCTTTTTATCATAAGTAATTTTACCATCAAAGTTATTTCCTGCTTTTTGCTTTTCAATGAAATCGTCCAGTCTTTCTCTCGATGGCGCTTCGGTAGTTACCATTGGGTTCTTACCGGCCTTCGTTGAGTCTTGTTTAAAAACATCTTTTACATGTTCGGGTTTGATAAAAACCTCTACAGAACTATCATCGTATCCTATAATCCTGTTCACATATCCGCTCTGCACGTATTTCTGAAACTCATCGTACGAAACATTTTTAGTCATCGACCCACTTTCGTTGGTGAGGTACAATCCCAGCAACATAAGAGCAATGATCATGTACATCCAGTTCAAATTGAATTTTGGAATGTTTACCCTGCCATTGGGCTTGTTATTGGGATTTTTATTGTTGTTATTTTCCATATTAAATTAATCAATATCAGGTATGTTTACTAATTTGGCATCGGCCCACAAATTCTCAAGATTATAGTATTCTCTGGCTTGAGGTAGAAAGATATGCACCCATATATCAGCATAATCCATAGCAACCCACTCCGAGTTTCTTAGTCCATCGATAGCATAAGGCTTAATATTCGCTGCTTTTTGGGTTGTTTCTTTCACGGAATCTACTATCGCTCCTACCTGGGTCTGGGTATTCCCTTGACAAATAACAAAATATTTGCATATGGTATCGCCGATGTTCATTAAATCTGCTATTACTATATTTTTGCCTTTCTTTTCCTGAATTCCTTCTGTAATTTTTTCTATTAAATTCTGTGTATCGCTCATTTATTTGATGAATAAAATAAAACTTCATGGTGATTTTCGTTATAACAAAACGTTTTAACCATTTGTTTCTGTTTCAAAACATAATTAATCCACAAATATACACCTATTTATTCTTTAGGGAAAAGTTATAATGCAATTCTCTTTATTATTTTGTTTTTTTAGGATGTTAAATGAGAGATATGTTGAATAATATTATCGAAAATATCTGTGGTTTAATTTTGGTTGGATGAGTAAATAAATGCGATTGTTGTTAAAAATAGAACAAAAGTATTTGTGAATCTCAAAATAGTTATATCTTTGCAGCCGAAAAGATTGGGCTATGGTGTAATGGTAACACTTCAGATTCTGGTCCTGACTTTCCAGGTTCGAATCCTGGTAGCCCAACAAAAATGAGGTGTTCTATCGTATAGGACACCTTTTTTTCTTTGTAATCCATTAAACTAAATCCATAAAATATGATTGAATACATCAAAGGCAACCTTGCCGAGCTGACTCCTGCCATGGCGGTTGTTGATTGTAACGGTGTGGGGTACGGGATTAACATTTCGTTAAATACCTATTCGGCTATTCAGGGTAAAAGCATATGCAAGTTATATATTTACGAAGCCATTCGCGAAGATGCTTATATACTTTTTGGTTTTTCTGATAAACAAGAGCGCGAATTATTCCTGTTGCTGATCAGTGTATCCGGTATTGGCGGCAATACTGCGCGCATGATTTTATCTGCTATGTCGCCATCCGAACTTTCTAATGTTATCAGTACCGAGAATGTTACTATGTTGAAGACTGTAAAAGGCATTGGTTTGAAAACCGCACAACGTGTAATTGTAGATTTGAAAGATAAAATTAAGATCGGAGCTGTTTCTTCTGATGCCGGTTTGGGTATGTCGGTACAGACCAATGCCATTCAGGAAGAAGCGGTTGCTGCGCTTACTATGCTGGGCTTTCACGCTGCACAGTCTCACAAAGTTGTGGCCGGTATCTTGAAGGAATCATCCGAAATGACTGTAGAAAACGTTATAAAATTGGCATTAAAAAGATTATAGCTACAGGTGCTCCTTTGGGGTGATACCTGCTTTCATTCTATTTGCTTGCTGATTAAGACTGGTAAAATCCGGGTATAATATTCCTGTATACTCGGGGTGTACAGCGATAATTGATGCGTTGATTAATCATAGATGATATGTATTATTGCTCTCCAATCCTTATTACTTCCTTTCCGGTTTCAATAACCTTTTCGTCATGACTGGATATAATGAAATTTATATTCTCTTTTTCATTAAGATCTTTCATCAATGTAATAATGTTTTCTGTATTCCTTTAAATCCTCAACTATTCTCCTTTCATAAATAATTAAAGCGTTGGCATAAAGAAT